>CAZJZM010000001.1:0-23312 GCA_964550485.1 Microcaldota archaeon
TGGCAACAACCGACCTCGGATTCGCAGGAATCGTCGAAGAGAGAAAGATCTCCGGAGAACAGATGGTCTTCGTGGAAAAGTGCAAAGACCCGAAGAGCGTTACGATTTTCGTCAGGGGCGGAGCAAAGCAAACAATAGACGAGGTGGAAAGGGCTCTCACCGACGCGCTCGGAGCACTCGCAAGTTCTGTTGAGTCAGGCAAGTACGTAACCGGAGGAGGCAGCACTGAAATAGAGGTTGCATCAAAGCTCAGGGACTACGCGACAGACGTGGGCGGCAGGGAGCAGCTAGCGATCCAGGCGTTCGCAGACGCGCTCGAGGTAATTCCAAAGACCCTGGCAGACAGCTCTGGAATGGACGTCATAGACACACTCGTAAGTCTTAGAACAAAGCACAAGTCAGCCTCAGGAAAGAGCTTCGGAATCGATGTCTACAACAACACCATAGCGGACATGGAGAAGCCGGGAGTAATCGAGCCGCTAAAGGTCAAGCTCCAGGCGCTCTCAAGTGCCACAGAAGCATCCGCAGCAATCCTAAGGATAGACGACATGATAAGCTCCAAGGGAAGAGGTCCAGCAGGCGGCGGAGGACCAGGCGGAATGCCTCCGGGCGGCATGGGCATGGAAGATTAAGCAGGAAGAGTTTGAATCTTTGAGGAATGGAAGACGAAAGTCTTCCATTTCCACAAATTCCAGTCCAGTTATTTTACCTTAGACTCAGAGACAGCCTTTGACAGTTTGTCAACCGGAGCATTGGTCTTCAATCCGTTGATGTCAAAGAGCGTGTGGCTGTAGGCATATCCTTTTTCGCCAAGCTTTTTGCAGACCGTTTCATATGGTACAGAACTTATGCCAAGATGTCTTGTGATTTTCGGAAGAGAGTAGAAGAACGGGGTCTCATACTCCTCATAAAGAAGTCTAACTGTCTTCTCACTTAGCTCATCCTCCAATCCAACATCCAACATCTTTTTTAATAAAGTTTTGTCATTCAGTTTTCCTAGGAAAAGCGGCCCGAATTGCTGCATTCCATATCCACAATTCTTGCACTTAGCTTTCAATTTTGGTGTTATTCCTGCAGCAAAGTCGAACGAGGAGCATTTGTTGCAGTAAGAACCAAATCCCGTACTTATCATAGACTCGTAAGCCTTCTTTGCCCCTTTATCCAAACGAATGAAAACACGCATATAATGCATATCGGATATGCTGAGCATGACGGTTACTCCAAAATTGAACTCAGCGCTTTTTCTTATGAGGTAACTTATCAGTATTCGTATACCAACCTCCTTGCAGAGCTCATTATGAAGTGGCAGTGATCCATACTGTTTGACACATGCAGCCGAATGTGCACCGCATAAAACCGCTGTATCTGTAGCGGTTATCATCAGTACTGTGCCATCCTCTGATATTTTTAGGAGATCATGGATATAAGGAGCAGGTGAACCGAAAGGATCAAGATCAATTACATTAAATTTCTTCTCATAACCTCTAACAAAATCCTGGAGATCAACGTTCAGAATCTTTGCTTTTACCTTATTCGCTTTAAGATTTTTACGCGTGTTAGTCGCAGCTTTTTTATTCACATCAAGAAGAGTAAGATTTGAAATTCCTGCTTCTTTCGAATATCTTATTCCTCTGATTCCGGTAGCGGAAGTACTATCAAGCAATGACGGCTTTCCAACTGCAGTGGCACGGATAAAAGCGACAGAGATGTCTCTAAGGCATTTCATTTTGGGATTGAAGAAGACATCCTCACTCACTTCTATTCTGGCTTTGCCCTCAGTTATTTTGATTTCATCACTCTCTGCTATTCAGTTTCCGTATGGAATCGAGGAGACCGTGCGCATAAGCTATTGCGGAAAAGGAGGTATAGTAATCTTTCTTGTCAAAGAATGATTTCGAGTCCTTCGCATACATTTCAGCGAGTTCGACTATCTTTCTTTGCTTTGAATCTATCGTATCCTTATCGATCTCCTTGATATTGATCTTGAAGATCTCTATATCCTTGAGTATTCTATCTTCTATTCTAACCATCTGAATACCTGAAACGAAAAGAAACTGAAGAAATCACTCTTCCATGTATGGAGCTAAAAAGTATACAACCGCAGCGTCTCCGATATTATACTCCAGCCTCATGGGCTCGTTTGACTTGAGTTTTATGTTTATGTCATTTCCCGGAGGGCAGCCCTTTATCATGTTCTCCAAGAATTCAAGGTTGAATGTCGATTCAGCCTCTTTCTTGGTCTCCATCTTCTTCATTATCCCGCTGTCATTCTCGTGCAATTCCTCCAATTCGCCAGAGTCTCCCCTTGCCCTAACCGAGAACTGGGTCTTGTTTGCATTGAATGAGATGTACGATGAGATAAGACCAGCGTCCTTTATGATGTCCTTAAACGGCTCCCCGTTTATGGTAACATGAGCATCAAATTCAACGTTCGGCTCCTTTTCAACGCTCTTTTTCACGTCTATGAGCTGAAGCTTGTACCTCCTCTTCCCATTTGGTCCTATGAACTCCAGCAAGAGCTTGTTGTCAGAGTCCTTCATCACAAGCGATTCTCCGTCCCTTGTCCTGGAGAGCATCTTGTCAAGGTTCTCTATATTCAACCCTATGCTTGTCGGCTTCTCCACGTTAAACTTTGAGAATGATTTGTTAGGCATGGTGAATGAGATCATGCTTATGCTTGAAGGGTCCATGGCCTTCAGGGTAATGCCTTCCTTCGTTATGTTGAAGAGGCCTTCATCCACAAGGCTCACTATGGCGCTTACACAGTCCTTCCAATACTTTGCGTTGTCTATTTTTAGTTCAAACAAGAAATCATCTCCACCGTACTTGTTAGTATAATGTAGCGATAATAATAAATAGGCTACTATCCTCATCATGCTGAGGACATAATAATGTCTATTAGAGATAACAACCTTCTAAGATATCTTGGCGGTGGAATAGCTATAATAATAGGAATAGCGTTTGGAATAATAATGGCCCTAGGAATCTTCCTTCATGCTATATATTTTCTAGCTATTCCCTTAATTCTAATCATAGAAGGCGCAATTTTAGCTTTTCGGCCATATCAGCATTTTAATATAGGTTTTTTACTAATAGCCGAATCGCTACTTTCATTTACTTTGTTATTTAAATTATTACTATCTCCAGGAGGGATTCCATCTCCTTTTCCTTTCGATATTTTATCCTTATTCTCATTCTTTCTACCTTTTCTAATTCCCACAACAATGTTAATAGGAGGAGTGTTGGGAGTCCTCTATGAACCACCGAAAAGGAAAAATATGCCTAGTCTTAAAAGGAACCTACTTTTATTTATTTCGATAACTGTAATTTTCCTTATTGTACTTTTTGGGCTTGGATTTTTTAACCCACCCTGTTGCATTATACCTCAGGCTCCAGGTCCCTGTCAGGTCTACAGGCCAAACGGCACCGGAACGACAGCATATATCAACACTGAAGGAGTATGCAACAATCCACTTCCTCAATATGTTGCACAGTTCCGCTCGATGGGAAATATTAGCAATATTATAGTGTCTAATTTACTTGTTCCTGCTCCAGGAGTTTCAAGCACCCTCACCTTTTGGATGTTCTCCAAGTCTAAAAATAACGGTCAAACTATCTTTTCATATGGTCCAAAGCTAAACGGTATCGGATTTGGAAATAACTGTTTTGGAGTAACTAACGGCAACAATACTTATGGAATAACTTCATCCACATTTCAAAACACCTGGGTTTTTGTCGCAGCATCATACGGAACAAACGCAAATACCGACAAGTTATATCTAAACGGAGTACCGTTCGGATTAGGAGTAGAATGTGCTACACCTGTTACAGTCACAGCCAGTTCAATAGCTTACATCGGCGGAACAAACTCAAGTTACTCGACATTCAACGGCATGCTTGCAAATATCCAACTCTACAACACCACACTGTCTGCAAGCGAAATAAATGCTCTCTACAAAGAAGGAATCGGAGGAGATCCACAAAACCTAAATAATCTTGTAGGGTGGTGGCAACTCGACGGCAGCGCAAACGACTACTCCGGCAATCTTCAAAACGGCATAATAACTACGAATGTGGTATTTACAAGTTTCTGGACCTCCGGATATACTGCACCTTGACACAATACCTGACAATTTCGCTACCTTTATTATATTTTTCGCGACATATAATAGTGGAGAGTGCGACCTAGTTTCACCTTCTCATCCTTGTGACCGTTATGATAGAATTTTACAAGGAGCCGTTCACGGCTCAGCAGAGTATGGAAAGCCTCAACCCCTTTGTCAGGAACTGGTTTGCCGCCAAATACAAGGAGCCTACGCCTCCGCAGCGTTACTCGTTCAAGCTCATAAGGGAGAAGAAGAACCTTCTCATAACCGCTCCTACGGGAAGCGGAAAGACCTTTTCCGCATTCATGGCGGTCCTCAGCGACCTGATGAACCTCGCCATAGAAAACAAGCTGGAGGAGAAGATATACTGCATTTACATCTCTCCCCTTAAGGCGCTTAACAATGATGTCTACAGGAACCTGAACGTCCCACTTGAGGAGATATACAAAGACATTTCCATACCCCTGACAAAGATAACTGCTGGGATAAGAACTGGAGACACGCCCACAAAGGACAGGCAGAAGATGCTGGCCCATCCTCCAAATATACTTGTCACGACTCCGGAAAGCCTTGCGATACTCCTCAACTCGCCGAGATTTGCGGAGAACATGAAGGAGGTCAGGTATCTGATAGTTGACGAGCTGCACGAACTTGTGAACAACAAGAGGGGCGTCCATCTCTCCCTTTCAATAGAAAGACTCGCCGAACAGATAGGCCACGACTTTGTCAGGGTAGGGCTCGGCGCAACGCTGCATCCTCTCGAAGAAGGTGCAAAATATCTCGTAGGCTACAAGGACGAACAGACCCCAAGGGACTGCTACATCATAGACGCGACATGGGACAAGAAGATGGAATACATAGCCATGTGCCCGGTCACGGACATGATAAACGCGAGCGACGAGCTGATTGAGAACTCGATCTACAGCACGCTTGACGGGATAATAAGCAAGAATACGACAACCCTCATCTTCACAAACACGAGGAGCGGCACCGAGCGGGTCGTTTACAACCTGATGAAAAGGTACAAATACGATGAATCCTCAATCGCAGCTCACCATGGTTCGCTCTCAAGGGAAGTAAGGTTAGGCGTGGAGGAGCTCCTTAAGAAGGGAAGCCTCAAGGCGGCTGTCTCTTCAACCAGCCTCGAGCTCGGCATAGACATAGGAAGCATAGACAATGTCATCCAGATAGGCTCGCCCAAGAGCGTCTCCCGCGCCATCCAGCGGATAGGAAGAAGCGGGCACAGCTTCAACGACATAGCAAAAGGGGAAGTGATAGTCACAAACAGGGACGACCTTGTGGAATGCTCGGTGATGCTCGACGCCGCCAAGAAAAGGCATCTCGATTCGGCAATGGCCCCCCAGAACGCGCTTGACGTGCTCGCCCAGCACCTGGTGGGGATGTCGCAGGTGAAGAAGTGGGGAGTTGACGAAGCTTACCTTACAATAAGGAAGGCCTATCCCTACCACACGCTCGAAAAGCAGGACTACATGGCCCTTCTTGAATACCTATCGGGAATGTATGTCGGGCTGGAGAGCAGGAGGGTCTACGCAAAGATCTGGTACGATGAGAAGGAGAAGACCTTCGGAAGAAGGGGCAAGCTCACTCGCCTTATCTATTTCATGAATATCGGCACCATACCTGACGAGGTTGCAATAGACGTCATGACAACCGAAAACAAGTGGATAGGAAGCATAGAAGAAGAATTCCTTTCAAGACTCAAGCCAGGAGACGTCTTCGTACTTGCGGGCAAGCCTCTGAGGTACGAATTCTCAAGGGTCATGAAAGCCTATGTCACCCCAGCTCCCGGGCAGATACCGACAATCCCGCCATGGTTCTCTGAGCAATTGCCTCTGAGTTATGAACTTGCGCTTGAAATAGGAAATTTCAGGGGCAGATTTTCAAAGGTCCTTAAGGATGAAGGAGTTGGAAAGAGGAAACTTACAATTTTCAAGAAAAAGGGTAAAAAGGTTCCCGAATGGAGATCTATACTTGACAGTATGCCGATCGATGAGAATGCAAAAAGCTCGATATATACCTATTTTGCGGAACAACTCGCCTATACTGGAATAGTGCCTAATGACAAACTCATGCTGATAGAGAAAACAAAAGACCCTGAGAATGTGAAGAACCTCCTGGTATTCCATAGCTTGTACGGAAGAAGGGTCAATGACGCTCTCTCCAGAATATTGGGAATACTCGTGGGAGACTTTTACCAGACTGATGTTGCAATAAACATAGCGGACAACGGCTTCGTGATCGCAACTGGAGAGGAAATCGATCTGGATAAAAAGGAAATTGAAAATTTAATGAAAGAGCTCCAGGAAGTCGACACAAACCGAATGCTCAAGGAAAATATCAGAAGAACAGAGATGATGAAAAGGCGTTTCAGGTATTCCGCAGCAAGGAGCCTCATGATACTGAGGAACTACAAGGGGAAGAAGATAAGCGTCAGGAAGCAGCAGATAAATTCACAGTTCATACTCAAGGCCGCTGAGGAGATAAGTCCCAACTTTCCCATAATAAAAGAAACCTACAGGGAGATAATGGAGGACGTAATGGACCTTCCAAGGACCAAGGAGGTAATCAAGGGTATGGCAAAGGGTGAGATAAAGTACAAAGTGATAGAGACTGACGTTCCTTCGCCATTTTCACATAATCTTATAGCAACAGGCGCCGCAGATGTAATCATGATGAAAGACAGGAGGAGGCATTTGAGGGAGCTGCACAAGCTCGTGATGAAAAAGATAGGAAAGAAAGTTGAATCCGATGATGCTAAGAAAGGGAATTGAAATAATAGACGGCCTTCCCGTACTATACATAAAACCGCTCTCTGCGATAGTCTGCACCGACCTTCATTTAGGATACGAAGGTGTCGTGGCGGATAGGGGAACTTTTCTTCCGAAAGTAAACCTGAAGAATATAAAGGAAATCCTGAAAAAGGCGGTTGAAAAAACCGGCGCGGAGCAGATAATCGTCGATGGCGACATAAAGAACGAGTTCTCAAAGGTCCATGTGGAGGAGTTCAACGAGTTCCGCGAGTTTGTAAACTACCTCAGGAAGGAGCTCAAGATTAAAAAGATAATCTTGATAAAGGGAAACCATGATAATTTCATCGACCAGCTCAAAAGGCCGCTCGACATTGTAGTATATGGGCAGGAGGCATTGATCTCAGATTTCCTCTTTTTCCACGGAGAAGAACTACCCAAGAATAAGGAAGGCAGCACACTCATCATGGGCCATATCCATCCAGCAATAACTCTCTACAACAATCTGGGCATCAAGGAGAAGCTAAGATGTTTTCTATATGGGAAGATGAAAGATAAACGAGAGATAATAGTGGTTCCTGCAATGAACTATTTTGCAGAAGGAGTTGGAGTCAACATGGAAAATGTCAAAGAGATGGCACCAGTATTCAAAAAGATGCTGGATATAGACAGGATGAAGGCCTTCTGCATAGGAGAAGGCGAGACCTTCGATTACGGCGAAGTAGGAAAGCTCAGAAAGCTCAACATTTACTAATAAATAAGCATACTATCCATATGAAAACGATTTAATGGGAAAGCTAAGCAAGATAGTGGAAGACATGTTCTACGCTGCGGTTATCGGCAACCTAGAGATTCTTCAGCGCTGTCTCAAGGACGGTGCAAATATAAATGAGGCTGACGACGACGGTTCGACTCCACTAATGCTGGCAGCTGTGAACGGGCAGACAGAAGCCGTCAAATTCCTCCTCAAGAACGGTGCAGATTCCGCAAAGAAGGACGTTGACGGATGGGATGCCGCCAAGCTTGCAAGGAACGCGGGATTTGAGCCGATAGCCGTGCTCATAGAGAACAGCAGCAAAGGACAGACAACCAGCCAATATCCAGAAGGACTCCAGGAAATAGCGATAGTAGCCTTTGTCAATGAAAAGGCAAGGGAGGTAAGGGAAAAACTGAAAGAGATAAAGGAGACCAACGGCGCGGATGAGAGAACAATAACCGAGACAAACCACCTTAACATACTTGTATTCGCGGAGGCGAACGCCTTCTACAAGCATCTGGACAAAGAGGTAAGGGGCACGATCACAGGAAACTTGGAATACCTGAACGAGGACTTTGCGAAGGCTTCGAAGGAACTGGGGAGGCCTACCGACAAGGTCGACATCACAGCAATCAAGGATTACAATGTCTCTAGGCTGCTCAACGAGGACGAACAGCTTCTCAGGGAGGTGACAAAGGAGATATACGACTCGGTTGTCTCTTTCGTAAGCGAGGAGCTTGAGATACGGCCATCCGAATTTGCGGTAAAGTACGGGGCTTACCACAAGAGGCTCATGAAAATGAGGGACGCCCTGCTCGACTCGCTTAGGTCCGTAGGCTCTGAAGGCGCAAGGAGGAGCGAACACCGGATTACCGTTGTAAACATCATAGGCAAAAAGCCTGAATAAGTCTCTAGTGGGCGAACTCATGATTCACATATATACTGACGGGGCCTCAAGGAGCAATCCTGGCGAGAGCGCATCCGGATACCAAATCTTCGACGAAAAAGGGAAGTTGCTAGTCAAATACTCCTTCTACAACGGAATAAAGACAAACAACGAGGCTGAATATCTTGCCATAATAGCCGCGCTGGAGAAAGCCGGAGCCGAATTTGGATACGCCACAGAAGTCTTACTCTCTTCGGACAGCCAGCTCGTCGTTAGGCAGATAAACGGGGAGTACAAAGTAAAAAATATCGGGCTGAAGGAACTGAACAGGAAGGCGGCTGATCTTGTCAGGAAGTTCAAAAGCTGCAGACTGGAGAACATCAGCAGGGAAAACGAGTACATAAGCCAGGTTGACGCGGAACTGAATATCCTGCTTGACAGGAGGGAAAGGAAATAAGCACGCACAAAGCGAATCCGGAGCGATTGAGAGCATAAGGATATAAATATGATTAAAGGCTTATCTATATCATGGCCAGTGCTTCCACGGGAAGTGATGCCGCAGCCGAGCAGAAGCCGAAGGCTGCGGGAACAGACAACCCTCAGGCCAAGGAATACTATACGCAGGCTGGCAAGGCCTTCGAGGAAAACAAGTTCGAGGAGGCGGTGCAGCTCTATTCCCAAGCCATAACTGCAGATCCCAAATACTCAAGCGCATACTTCAACAGGGCGCTCTCCTACGCGATACTCAACAACTACACCGACGCCACCAGGGACGCCGAGCACGTGCTCGACATGGAGCCCGAAAGCTACGACGCACCCTACGTGATGGGGATCATATCGGAATACCAGCACGACTACCAGGGAGCCAAGGAATGGTACGAAAGGGCGCTGAGCAGGAATCCCAACTACGAGCAGGCGAAGGCGAGGCTTGACCAACTCAAGACCAAGCTGAGCTCCGAGACCAGCACCGGAACCGTGGGAAGCGGAGAGAAGGCGAAGATAGGAACAGGAGGGGACAAGACAGAGATAACGGAGGGCCAGATAAAGAAGGTCAGGTTCCACAAATCAAACATAAAGTTCAAGGACGTAGTCGGGATGGAGGAGCAGAAGAAGCTCATCTACGAGAACATACTCCTGGCGATAAGGAAGCCCGAGCTTCTCAAGGCATACGGGAAAAAGCTGGGCCTCGGCGTGATCTTCTACGGTCCGCCAGGCAACGGAAAAACCTACCTAGTCAATGCCATCGGCGGAGAGACGGGCTCGAACGTCATCATCGCGAGAATAAACGAGATAGTGGACATGTATGCAGGGAACACGGAAAAGAATATGCACGCAATCTTCGAGCAGGCGAGGGCGAACACTCCTGTGATTGTATTCTTCGACGAAATCGATGCGCTCGGAATGAAGAGGAGCGGAGGCGGCGGAGGAGAGCAGCAAAGTTACATGAGGATGGCAGTTAACCAGTTCCTTCAGGAGATGGACGGGATCGAAAAGAATCCTGAAGGAATATTCATAATCGGAGCAACGAACCAGCCCTGGGATATAGATTCTGCATTGAAGAGAAGCAAAAGATTCGGGGAATCAATTTACGTTCCACCTCCTGATTATAAGTCAAGAAGATCCGCATTCATATACAACACAAGGAAGATGCCCCTTGCCCACATAAATTTCGGAAGGCTCGCCCGTGCAACCATGGGATTCTCCCAGGCAGACATAGAGGAAATCTGCGACAAGGCAGCGCTGATACCCGCCGCTGAGGAGGACAGGACAGGCAAGAGGAGGAAGATAGTGATGAACGACTTCCTCAGGATGATAAAGAAACACGGAAACAGTCTTGACGAATGGTATGCGATGATCAAAAAGGAGGTAATAAGCAAGACCGAGACTAGCGTGGTTGACGGAAAGAAGCAGACCGTGGTAAAGGAGGGCAAACTTACGCCTGAGGAAAAGACAAGATACAAGCCGATGATAAAGGACGTGAAGAGGAACACCAATCCCGTTTACATTTATATCAAGAAAATTATAAGGTCAATCGGAGTGAACTTGTTTTAATCCCAGTTATATTCTACCGTTCATCTGAAGATATAAATAGTTACTCTTGCCTATGGAATCATGACTAAGATTGTCAATGCGCAAAAGAGAATCTTTTCTGCTCTTTTCATATTACTCACTTTTTCACTAGTAGCAATTTATTTTGCAGGTACATCTTCTGCTTCTCCAACTTCCTACACTACTTCATTATCAGGCAACCAGACCTCTAACTACAGTATCAATTCTAATCTAACTCTGACTTTGAAAAACGTCTCACTTCCGACCTTCTCTGATAGTGGCGGTGGTGGAGGAACACCTCAACCCACTAGCGGCGGATCTCCGACTTCCGGAGGAAACGCTAATCAGGCTTCTGGAGACGCACAATGCGATTCAGACAGCGCCACAGGCGCGGCGGGCCAAAGCACAATCGAACCGCTTCCAATACTCTGCATAATAACAACAACCTACACTACGACTCCCATTCCTATAATTGAGACGCCTTCACTGGGCTCTGGGCTTGCCGGTTCTCCGACGCTCGCCGTCACTCAGTATAACACGAGGAACGGGCCCAACTTCCTGACTTGTCCCGCAAATCCCGCCAAAGAGCCAAATCCAAGGGATCAATACTACTTCTATGCAAATCCGGGCTCCTTTATTGGAGGAGACGTCTGTCTGGCTTATCCTATCCCGCTTGTTACATCAGTGATGCTCACAACAACAGTACTTCCTATTCCAATTCAGGGAACTCCTGATCCTCTGTTTCCAGTCGCCACTGTGAGTCCTCTTGAAGTAGAGAATCCGGGTTACACGAACACCTATGAAGAAAACTATTCGCCATTGGTTGACGGCTCACTCTCCAATTCCTACCATTCATTCTCCTACATCTTCCAGGGGGTGCCTTCAAGTGCCCAGCATGCAATCTGGTCCTGGAATTCAGAATTCGCAAATTTCGGTCTAATACCCGCAGCCACTCCCACCACAGCCACCACAACTACTCCAACCACTCCGACTACTCCCACCACTCCTACCCAACCAACTACTCCAACCACTCCCAGCGGCACTTGTCCTTCTGCGTCAAGCGGCAGACTTTCAGTGCCTCAACTACAGGCCTGTGCAATAGCAGCAGGATTTTCGAGCGGACTCGCTTTGGATACCATAGTCGCGATAGCGCAGGCGGAAAGCGGCGGAAGCCCCACTGAAGTGAGCCCCAATCCAGGCAAATGCAGCGGCATCAGCGGATCAACAGCAAATCCGAATTCAGCGAACTTAGACGTCGGAGTCGTGCAGATAAACACATGCTACGAGCCGCAATATGTCACATGCACTGGCACAGGCTCCAGCGTTTCAGCTGCTGGCTGTACCGGTGCCGCACTCGATCCACTACAATCTTTCCAGGCCGCGTATACTCTAAGCAAAGGCGGCACAAACTTCAATCTTTGGTGCACTTACTATCCTACGGGCTGCGGCGGTGCCGCCGGCCTGGCAAAAAACTGCCCCTCGCATAACTACTGCTACTGTCAATACATGCCTCAATCGGACATCAGCCAAACTGCCTGCCCAGGCGGTGGCGGCGCCGTTGTGACCCCTACTCCTAATAATCCTACAACCACAACAACCACAACAACGACCACATTTCAAGGTGGACAAGCTCAGACCCTCACAGCTCCAGGGCTTGAGTATCTGGCTCCTCCATGTATCTTTAATTATACCTACACCGAAACAACAACCCTAGCCTCAGTGGTTAATAACTACATCCCTTTCAATGAGGTAACGGGTGTGACCTACAACACCTTCCCCACCAACATTCTCCCTTTCCTTTACTATAATTACAGCCTTACCCTCAACTCTTCAGACCCGATAAGCAATACCAACATGACAGCGATGTCTGAGGGTATCTACACCCCTTGGAATTATTATGCACCGGCCGTCTCAGAGGACCAATTCCCGATAGATCTTCCAAATGATTTATTTGTAAATTCCTCCAATCCCGGTAGCCTCGCTGCCTGCCCTCCTGCTACTCCTATAGAAATATGCCAGCAATCGTTATCTTCCGGACTTGGGCAAGGCCCACACATACTAGGCACGCTCACCGCATCAGGGCTCTCAATCAATATTGGAGTTAACGTGATTCCAGTAGCTAACTATTCATCAGGGCAAAGCTCCGCTTCAGTTGGGATTTTATGCAGCTTTGTACCTACGTTTCTAGCATCTTTTACTTCCTGTTCAAGCGGTTCGCCAAACCCTTTTATGGCGTATAACATAACCAATCCGATCTCCATATCAGCCACTTCGAATAATTATGTCTACGTCCTTTATAATTGCGCAGCGCAACCAACCAACTGCAACACCGCGAATCCGTACAATATCGCAATCATAAGGCTTTATCCTCATGGCTACTACAACGCGACAAACGTGCCCCTTCCATTCCTCCCAGGAAGCAACACGGTGACATGCGATGTAACTGGCAATCCAAACAACGATGCGGCCTGCCAGACCCAGTGGAACAAAGGCTGGCAGTCCTACTGGGCGAATGTCATAAAAGAGCAGAACAACACCGCATATGTAATCAAAGTACTCTCCCTAGCGAGCCTCTCAAACGTTCAATCACTGCAAACAACGACTCCTCTATCTTTAAACATGCCCACAACAACCTCCAACCTGCAGGGCTTTATCCCATATAACATCTCTGCCGATAACAACGGTGACATTTTCATAATAGGAAACCTACAGGGCTCCACCATCAGCCCTGACCAGGTAGGCGGCAAAGGAACGAGCACCAGCAGCACCACCCTTGTCAAGATCTCAAATGTTCTTACGAATGGTGCCCTCTGCGGTCCCCCTTCCTCGTTTTCCAATCTTGCCGGTCTTATGTCTATCACATCTCCTACAAGCACGTCGTGTGATACAGTCACCGTCTCAGCTCCGCTGACCAGCTCAAGCCTAACCACATGGTCGGCGATATTCAGTGCATGGAACGGGGCGATATTTACCGAAATCGCAGCATCCCCTGACATCGGAACGGTTTACCTCGCAAGTCCTAACTTGGGAGAGATCGCGGTTTACAGCGGCAACTCCCTCCAGCCGCTAAACATAATTCCACTCGCATACGGAATATATCCGCCAAGCAGCCAGGGCACTTCGGTAACAGCGTTCAGCACAGGTTCCAACCAACAAAGCACCACTCCTCCAACTCCAAATTCCATACTAAATGTAGCGCAATGGATGCAGAACGGCGGACTCTTCGGAATTCCGATCCCCGTCTCCTCAGGATCCTCCGTATCCGCCGCTGCCAATCTCGATAGCCTCACAAATCATCACCCAATAGCCATAACCGACGTGAACGGATATCTCTACGTACTGGACGACTGGTATGGAACCGCATCGCAAAACTTCAACATCCTCACCCTAAGGGTAATCAACTCCACAGGTTCCGACGTGCCAATAAACCCATCATTCACAAACGACGTCTGGGTCTCCAACCAGTGCCAGACTTCAAGCAGCGGGGCCATCTCAAGCGGTTCTTTCCTGCAGTCTGGAACTACCCAATACATTCCCTCCGGAGCCTCGCCCACATGCTTCACCTCAACTCCGCCACAAAGCGATTGCAATAACGGATGCACTCCGGTCGTAGCCCTGCAGGCAGGAACATGCGAAACGGTCTCCGGAGGCCAAACAAGCCAAGGGTATCTCTACACCTGCGGCAGCACCGCCGACAACGGCGCCAGCTCCTATATCTCCCTTGCAGCTGCAAGCACCTTCCAAAACAACATCTATCCTGCTTACGGCTGGATACTCTCGGCTACCGTAGGCACCACCACCTTCTGCTCAGCCACAACAGGCTCAGTAGGCACGGGATCAGGTTTATCTGGTTGCCAATATAACCCAAGCAACATGCAGAATAGCCTCTACGTACCGGTAGGCCCGCAGCTCTCACCAACCAGCTCCGGCAACAGCGCTTCCAAGGACCGCATTGGGTTCTCGGGAGACGCAAGCGGCACCGTGGCAATAATGCTTCCGAATGCAGGTCCCTTCCTCTACCAGGAGCTCCTCCTGGCCAACTTCGCGCCATATAACTACACAAAGCCCCTGCAGGGCACGCCAGTTTACTCCTGCTATATCAGCAGCTCATCTTTGGTACCTCAACAACTCAGCCAAAGCATGCAAGGCACAAGCGGAGGATGCAGTCTATACCTCGGCCTGAGCTACATCAGCTCGCCGGTATTCCTCCTCGAGGATCCCTTCGGATATCTTGAGAACCAGGGATCTCCGAAGCACTTCAGCTACAACGCAAACTTCAATAGCGCATTCACAGGAGGCTCAGGCAGCCCTTCAAGCGGGATATCTAGCGGCTGCAATTCCCAGACGGCCCTATTTAATCCAAATCCGACAAGCTGTCCGACCGGGCAGCAGCAGAGCCAAAACCCTACTCCAGCAAACCTCCAGCAGGCGCTCTCCGGTCAACTGATTGGCACGCAGCCGACCAATGCAAACACGCCTACAAACACCCCAATACTTAACAGTTCGGTCAGCGGCAGGGCCTTCATTCCCTACAAATACACGTATGAGCTGAAGGAGACCTATAACCAATTCCAATACGTTTCAGGTCCCTATGTCTGCTACGCAGGTGTTGCCGCCTTAAATGCAGCAGCCGCTCTCTACAACGTACCTGGCGGCATCCCGCCGAACATCGACAAGACCTACACTGTATACAGCTATGGAACCACCTTCCCCACCACTTCCGGCCCGCTAACCGCAAACATTGAAGGCGGTGACAGCTATCTCCAATACCAGGGAAGCGGAACCAACAGCTGGTACGTGCAAAACCTATCTGATTTCGGGTTATACCTGAGCCAGCACCTCCTGGCAAACCTGAGCAGTGACAGGAGTTTCGGAAGGGTCCTTGTGGCCAACGCAAGCGCAGGAGGAAACGGATACACCATACTCAACGCCACCCAACAGCTTACCTATTCCGTCAACAAATGGACTAACGGCCAGACGCTCAACTACGACACCATAAGCTCGCAGCCAATTACGCCTCCAAACTACGGCACGCAGTACGCCTGGAGCTCCACAGGCCTTCCCTTTACCACAACAAACCAGAACAACCTGCCTTCAAACTTCCTTTACCTGCAGCAACCTTCACCGCCGCCTCACACCACCCCTGTACTTCTATTCGATTGGTACAAACAGATAGTATATCTAAGCCAGCTCAATACCTACATGCCCCTAGTCAACGGCTACCAGAGAATCCTATACGCACTGAATGACCGGTTCAACAATACCATCTATCTGCCAATCGATGCTGATATAGCCAACCTCACGCAGATCCCGGTTACCATAACTTCTGTTGTAAATGTAACGAACCCCAACAGCACTACGGTCAACATCACCGGGACCGCAGGCTACTTCAATTACAACGGCTTCGACAGCGTAAACTCGTTCTGGGTCCCTCTGCCCAACGCTCCGATCTACCTTTATTATGGCGAGGACCTGAACTACAACGGACTCGGCAAACAGGGCGAGCAGCTCTGCGCCTTCGGTTCCCCCACCTATCCTTTCAATACCACACCTTATCCCACAACCTGCGTGCTTGCCAATCCCGAGTACACGACCCTGCAGACAAACGCTACGACGGTAACCTATGCGACAAGCAATTCCGGAATCTGCCCAGGCCCTCCTAACTCGCTCCTCTACGGGACCAGCATCAACTGCAACATCTATGGCAAGGATGACAGGGGCAACTCAATAAAAGCCGTCTGCCCGAATTCGAACGCCTACTGCATACCCCTCTTTGCAAACGGTAGCGGACAGTGCACGACCCAGGCCGGGCTCATCAAGTCAGTCACCACCAACGCAATGGGAGGATTCAGCTACAACGTCATAGCATGCGGCATAGGCCAGGCCAAGATGATTGCGAGCTTCTACGGGGAGCCGACCACGCCGCTGGAGCCCATAAAGGTCTACCAGTCCCCGCTCCCCAGCGCGGCGGCCTCGTTAGGCAATAGCTACCTAAGCGCATGCACCCTTGGAACGACACCGTTCAACTCCATCGGCTTCACCTGGGCTCCAAATACGACAGCGAGCATCACCGAGATAGGTCTATTCGAACTGCCATTCGGCGACGTAGGGATGATAGCGCTGATAGCGGCAATCTCAGCCGCTCTGCTGATACTTATTTACAAAGGCAATAAAGGAGTTAAAAAAGCAAGGAAAAGCTAAGGGGGACTTCAGTCGTCGCTGTCCATGTCGTCGTCCCAGTCTTCCTCATCGTCGCCTTCGTCATCGAACTCGTCATCATCATCTTCGTCGTCTGTTTCGTCTTCTTCTTTTTTTGCCATAGTAATCCACCAGGGCTGCAGTGCTTACGCACATTACCTATATTGAAAACGTATTTAAACCTATCTTGGCCCCTGGGAAGAAAGGGCGGAAAACACCAAAGGCAACGTCTTTTATAGGTTGGCGGCAAATCTATTCTAATCATGGGCTTGTAGCGCAACGGCAGCGCGTTCGCTTTGCACTGAAACTTCTTAAAAAGAAGTTTCATCAAGAATGCGAAAGGTTGCGGGTTCAAATCCCGCCAAGTCCATCTTCATCTTAAGCAATAAAATAACCTTAGCGGATAAACCGTATCTAGATTTCTAAAAAGCCAACTAACCCTATGAGATTGTCATGTTGGCTATAAGAAGATCATTCGGACCGTAATTATATGTGCCTGTCGTCTTGTTGACGACGATGAAATATAAGAAGTTTCCTACACCACCACGCACCAATCCTGGCACCACCACGCTATAATGGCCACCGCCCGGTGTTATATCCAATGATGCGATAATTTTTAGCGAAGTAATATTCTTCTGAAAGTCTATCTGCAACTGCGTAGAAGAATTTGTCGTAGAAATCGCCGCAAAATTTATTGTTGCATTTGTAAATTCCATAGGGGTGTAGCTGGATCCAGTCGAATTGCCAGATTGGTTGTATGGCGCATAGACCCTAATGCCCCCACCATTCAATGGCGACCATGCCAGATAATTTCCTCCTGCATAGTTAAATTCCATAGGTTCCCATTCTTGAAAGTCGGGATAGGAAACAAAATTCTTAAAGAGGTGTTCCTTTATGGAAGCCTCCGTATTAAATGCGATTATGCTGTTGTCGGTATAAACAGGCGGCCCGAAAATGTTAGATAAATAGGCATATGTTTGGTTGAAGTTTGTTTTGTTAAAAGCCTGCAGATCCATGATTATGTACTCTGTCTTGAAATTGTACAGGTATATCAGGGTCACGTCGCTATAGTTTTCATTTATGGGAGACTGATATGGGGGATAGCCACCGCCAAGTACGGATTCGCTCTCCAGTACAAGAGGTATGCTATACAGATAGCTGGACTCGGTATAGTTTACTCTAGACACATACCCGTCTAAAATGGGCTTGTGCGAGGCGGTCGTATAATAGGTATCCCATCCTGTATAAAGATTAAATTCATCGTTGGCTGGTAGGGTAGGTATCTGCATAACGGAGAAATTTCCCGTAAGGTTTCCAAGTTCGTAATAAAATTTGGGTATGGTTGCAGTGGTGGTCGTATTCGTTATCATTCCTGTGGTTGGGGGAGAACCAGAAGTTTCGAAAAGGAACAGCGCGGACACTAGAAGAATAACAGCGTATTTACCGTATTTTGTCTTTCCGTCTGTCGCCTTAAGGAGATACACGATCCCATAAGCTCCGATAATTGACAACGCAAGAAACATTATCAGTCCGAATCTTCCAGGTTCCATGATTATGTTCGTCAATGGCAAATAATGCAAAATTAGGAAAGGGCCTGGAACGTTAGTTACGTACGATTGGACATGTATGTCGGGTCCAAGCGCGAATAGCGCGAATATCACTGCCACCGCAAACCATAACTTGGTGGATTCAAAACTCTTGTAAAGTGCTATTAACAAGAGGAACAGGAGAGTATACGTTATATATCCGGTCCTTTCGATCGGCGAGTTGCCACCAGGGCCAAATACGCTATAATAATATTTTGTGAGTATGCTTAGAGGAATAGGGCCGTTGTAAAAATCCGGCAAAAAGAAGGACAAGACGTCGTCACTCTGGACAACGTTGGTCTTTAGGGTATTATATTCGTTTACCACACCGGCTGTTGCATGATTCCCAATATTCAATATTATCGGTATAAATCCCCATGCACCCAGCAGAAAGGCGATAAGAAAGGAAATGGCTATGGCGTTCACAACCTTCGGATTTATGGCGCCCCTTCTCCTGGACAAGTAAAAGACCCCTATGGCAAAGAACAGCGCCAGCAGCATTATCCCCTGTTCAATGTCGCCCATAAACTCCACAAGCACTAAAGATGCTCCCAAGCCGAAAGAATTTTTGAGGTTTGTATCGCCATCAAGCATCCTAAGGAAGAAATACAACCCCAGAGGCACCAAACCGAGGTTCATCCAGTCAAGATGCGCGTAGGCCTCTGCTATATGGAAAGAGCTGAAAGCAAAAAAGATGCCGGCCATGAAGGCCGCGTATTTATTCTTCACAAGATAGTCGGCAAGTATGAACATGCAAAGGCCAGAGATGACGAATCCGAAGAAAAATAGGCAATTGTATGCAAAGGGAAGGCCAAAAACCTCTAAAGGATAGGCGATCAGTGAACTTATCGGAGCCATGGTCTGATAAATCAGGTTCGCGCCTACTGGCCAATACAGCAGGTTGGTATAGAATATGTTCGTATGCAAATGAAATATCGCATAGCCTACCCACCAGAGGCCCCAAAGGTTATCCACCGTATCGCCGTTCGCCCCTGGAACCATCGAGGTGATGTTCAAAGTTATATTCGAGAACCTCAAAAGGGCTATGGTGAGATATATGATAGACACGATCAGATACATTCGGTAATCTGAGTTTTCCTTTTCCATCAGAATTCCATAGAACAAATGCGGTTACAATTTGTAAGTGTTTATATTAAACAGTATCCATTTATAAAATCACTTCCGAATGCAGCAATGAAAGACAGCCAAGAAAAGGCTGAGAAGAAAGACAAGGCAACCACAACCCACAAGCAAATACGAATGCCGTCAAACCCGTTTCGTTCATTTTCAGTCTTCGTCTTCCAGATAGCTATTTATAGATATTAATTTCATTAGACGATAGGTTGTCCAATGAAGGCAGTGGTATTCACGACTGATGCAATCTTCGCCATGATAATAGCATCGGTTGCGATAACCTTCCTCATATATTTCACATATGCTCCGCCGACACCCTCCTTTATCTCATACTCAAGAACGCAATCAATACTCAACACCATGCTCTCAATCCAGGTAGGCTCAATTGCAAACGGCAGCCAGATAGCAGCGCAAGTGGTAAATCAGGGCAGGGCTTCGGGAAGCACCTGGATGCAGTACAAGGGTAATTCAAGCAGGGATGCGGGACTTCTCTTCGGACCTCTCTCGCCCTCAATGGAATACAGGTTTAATTCATGGGGCGCTCCTTCACTTCCCCTTCTCGCAGCCTACGGGAACATTTATTTCGCTGTGGGAAATACCCTCGGAGCGATAAACGCCTCCTCAGGAGTCTTCCTCTGGAATGCTACCGTGGGGAGCACGCCGAGCGGCGCCGCACTATACAACAACCTTTTCATCTATTCAAACACGGTCGCGGTTGGTGCAATTTACGCAAATACTGGAAGCAGCGCATGGATCGCAACAACAACCTCCGCCGTTCCATCCTCGCCTATTCTGCTATACAACGGCTATGAAATATTCGGAACCACAAGCAATACAATAAACGCCTATTACGCAAACAACGGGGTTCTGGCTTGGTCGAGCAGCCCTGGTTTCGAAGCTACTTCGCTGGCTGTGGCCAACGGATCTATAGCGGCTGTGAGCTCCGTCGGAGGATTGGGGCTGATCACCGGATCTGGGATACTGATCTGGTATAATACACCATCGGGATCAGTCTGCGCCGGAGGGAGTGCTACTTTTAGTGCGGCAGGAAGCAACTCAGTTACTGTTCCAACAGGCTGTACCTCTGCGAATCTTCAGCTCTGGGGCGGGGGAGGAGGCGGTGCCAGTCCCGGCGGAGGCGCACCGTCAACTGGAGGCGGTGCAGGTTACATTACGGGTACTGTTGCTGTGACTCCAGGCAACATCCTCTATCTTTATGTCGCTAGTGGAGGCGCAAGCAATGGTTACGGCGGCTCTGGCGCTGGCGGCGACGGAGGAGGAAGTGGCAACTGGGGCGCTGGAGGCGGAGGATGTTCTGCCGCAAGTTTCTCCAGTTTATCTTCAAGCCTTTCCAGTTCATTCATAGTTGCAGCCGGAGGGGGAGGCGCATCCTATGGAGGCGTCCAAGGCTACAACAGCCTAAGTGGCGGCGCAGGAGGAAGCGCATCAGGTTCTGGTGGTGCCAGTGGCTCTGGCTATGTGGGAGGAGGCGGAGGCACCAGTAGTGGCGGCGGCACAGGCTACAGCAACGGCGGTGCAACCGGATCCTCATTCCAAGGCGGTAATTCCAACTACGGCGGCGCAGGCGGCTGCGGCTACTACGGCGGAGGAGGCGGCGGCGGAAGTAGCTCTGGCGGCAATGCAGGCATCGGCGCAGGCGGCGGCGGAGGAAGTAGCTGGGCTAGTAATAGCATCGCAGGTGTGGTTAACACGGGAGGAAGCGGATCTGCTGCTGGAAATCCATCTGGTACCATAGGGCAAGGAGGGGCAAGCACAAACAACGGAAATGCAGGAGAAGTAATTGTATCTTGGTCCTCTTCCGGTTTCTCCTCGGTAACCACTGACATAAGCACGCTGAACAACATCATAGCATACGGCAGTGGCACCAACGCATGCGCAGCCTATGTAAGCGGAAGCGTCTCATTCTGCTACTCGGTGGGCAGCAATGCGGTTACAGGCGTTTCCATAGTAAACAATATCCTTCTGTATCAGACTGGTAATTCAATCATGGCTCTTACCCCTTCTGGATCTACAATCTGGAGCAAAAGCATTCCTTCTTTCGGCCAGAGCAGCAATTATCCAGTCACTTCAGGAAAGTTTGCCTATGCTGCGTGGGCTGGCAGTTCCGCAATGGCAAACACTCTTACCGCATTCAACCTGAGCACAGGCTCAACAGCATGGGTGACCAGCGTACCCTACGGGATAGGAAGCATGATCCTCGCCTACGGAAGGCTTTACGCCATATCCGGAAACGGAATCATGGCGTACGGCGGCTGCAATGCGAATGCGCAGTCGTCTCTGCTGGATGCCGCCGTAAACCTCTATGCCAACGGAGACGGAAGCTGCGCAGACGCCCTGCTGAATTCGGTGTACCCTATGTCAAATTCCAGCCTCTACATGAACAGTTCCTTCCTTCCCGAAGCCAGGCTTGAAAATTTCAACGGGATCGGCCAGATAGCCGCAACCAGTTCAAACATACTCTCCAATTACGGCCAGGGGCTTACCTACGTTGCCTGGTTCAACACGACAAGCACGACAACAACCCAGGGCATAGTCTCGCAGGGAGTGAACTCGGGCCAGCACTCCGCGCTGTTCCTTGCTGCAAATCAGTTGGAATGCGGCGTGGTCGATTCCGCAGGACCCAGCGGAACAACAAACGTAATAGTTCCAGTAACGATAAATCCAAGAACCTGGTACCAGGGAGGGCTTACATTCAATGTCATCACGGGAACGCTCTCCTGCTACCTGAACGGCGCCCTGAGTCTAAACGTTACCGAAGCTTATGGGACCTATGGCAACAACAATGCCCTGACCATAGGAAACTATCTGGGCAACTTCAACGGCATAATATCCGGAGTCCAGGTCTACGACCAGGCCCTCTCTCCGCCGCAGATGACTGCGCTTTACCAGGAGGGAATGCAGGGAGGCGCATATCTTGGCAACACCCTGGTGGCATGGTATCCCCTCGATGGCGACGCCAACGACTACAGCGTCTACAATAACACGGCGTATCCGATAAATGTCATATACGAATACACCGGATACCGGCCAGCCAGTCTAAGGAACGCTTTTCAGCTTTCCAGATCCACGGCTATTCTTCCTGTTTCTTCCTACGTCGGGCAGTTCAACGGAGCAAGCAGCTATATCAGCACAGGAAGCTCAGGCTTGCCAATCGGTTCAGGTTCTTTTTCTTCATTCTCATGGATAAAAACACCGGGTTCAGTAAATGGGAACAACATGGGCATATTTTATTCTGGCACCCAAAGCCTCGGTGAATCTTGGTATTATATGGTCACTCCTTCAAATACCGTAATATTTGACTTATTCTCAGTAGGAGGCCCTGCCTCAACTGCTACCGTAGCCAATAACCAGTGGCATTTCGTAGGCGTTGTAAATAATGGGGGCACAGTTCGAATGTATGTTGATGGATTGGCTTCTGGTTCTCCGCAAACAATGTCGCCAAATACCGTACTCTCCACAACTTATATTGGGCAATCCTATCCAGGTTCAGCACGCTACTTCAATGGTCTAATCTCGAACGTCCAAGTCTACAACACCGCCCTTTCGCCTGCGCAGGTCCTCCAGCTCTACCAAGAAGGCATAGGGGGCGAACCAGTTGTGCCTTCAAATATCGTAGGATGGTGGCCGCTCAACGGCAATCCCAACGACTACAGCGGCCAGGGAAACAACGGAAACATAAATCACATTAACTACAGTCTCATTTCAAATCTTTATAATGTGGGAGTCTATTCATGGAAATAAGCAGACTAATAAAAAAAAGCAAGAAGGCGCAGATGATGAGCACCGTCGTGCTTCTCATGTTCATGC
>CAZJZM010000001.1:23412-45796 GCA_964550485.1 Microcaldota archaeon
AAAAAAAGCAAGAAGGCGCAGATGATGAGCACCGTCGTGCTTCTCATGTTCATGCTAATGCTCGCGGAGCTATTCGCATTCCTGGTCCTCAATTCAAACTACAACAGCCTCGGCCAATCGCTTTCAGTGGCGACGGGTTCGCAGAACATAGGATCTTCCCTCCAACTGGGCTCAAGGGACTTTGCAGGCCAGAGTCTCCAGAAGGCCATCTCGGTCCTGGCGGCCTACGAGTACAACTCTTCACTCAGGAAGGGAAACTTCGTCTCAAATTTCAGCTACTATGTTTCCAACCTAATGATAAATGGGATGCTGCCCAACGCCACCAGCATGGCCCAGAACGCCGTCAGGCAGCAGATGGGAGGCCTTACGTTTAACGCCTACAACCTGAGCGTGCTCAAGGCCTACCAGCTTTCTGGAGGATTATCGATAAACCAAACAAGGCCTTACATATACCAAGCGAGTCCGTATACCATATCGGTAGAATATACCCAGAACGTCAGGGTAAATTCCTCAGCAGGCACATACCTTTACGGCATTCCGGTAAACGCGACGCTCAACCTCACCGGTGAACCGGATCTTTTCTACGCGCAGCAGGGAATCATGAGATACCTCAATTTCGTGAACCTGAGCACCCAGGTCTCGAAAATCGGCGGGATAAACGCGACAACCGGAAGCCTTTACAATTTCGCATACGGAACGGCAAACCTAGTGGCTTCCGGAGCCGGAAGCTGTCCATCCGCTTTCGGAGCGGCGAGCAACTCGATCATACTCGTGACCCAGAATGCCGCTGGCATAACCTCCAGCGGATGTGAAAATAGCTTCGGAGGGCTCATAACAACCTCAAACACAATCAGCAATACGCCGACAATTCCATATCTGGGCTACCCTCCAAGCACCAATATCCAGCAACTGTTTGGATCCGGAAGCAGCGTCCTTCTTTACGGACCTGGGCGCGCAGCATTCGATATAGAAGCGCTCAGGAACTCCATTGCAAATGGGTATTACTTCGCCTCGCCGGCCACCGCCTCTTTCGGGCAATGGGCCTCTGCGCAGACCTCCCAAAGCTCGCCGCAGGGGATTTTTACATTAGGAACTTATAACCAACAGGCCGGGCAGTTCAACGGAGCAAGCAGCATAAGTGCCAATTCTCCGTCAAGCTTGACAGGCACAGGTTCAGTCTGTACCTGGTTCTATCCTTCCGTATCGCAAAGCAGCAGCACAGCATATACTCTTGCTGACTTCGGGACCGCGGGCAGCAACACCCACGAACTTGATTTTCTTGTGGATATTCCTACCTATAACGGTCTCGCCGTTCTAAACGCCGTTGGCGGAACCGAATATACACTCAAACAGGGCGGCTCACCAGTAACTCCAGGGAGCTGGCATCTGGGCTGTGTAACCTGGACGGGTTCTAACATGTACCTCTATCTTGACGGTAACCTTTCCGCTTCCAATACCCAAGGAACTACAGACTCTCTTGCTTGGTCTTCCACATTCCATATCGGCCTAAGAGGAGGCGGAGCCAATCAATACTGGCTGGGGCAAATTTCAAATATGCAAATCTACAATACCTCTCTTTCAAAAGCGCAAATTTCCAGCCTTTACAGGGAAGGCGTCGACGATCTGCCGCCGAGCAACAAGGGCTTGGTCGGCTGGTGGCCCCTCAACGGCAACGCCAACGACTACAGCGGCCAGGGAAACAACGGGGCCAACTCAGGCGTGGTCTATACTCTCGCATCATCTGGTTTTCCCACAATGTCGGCTTCTAACTTCAATGGACAGAGCAGCTACATCAGCATACCCTTCTCGGCGGCTCTGGATTCTGGAAGCAAGTACACCGTTTCCGCATGGGTAAAGACCACCTCCTCCGCAGCAAACCAGCTGGTTTACTCGGCGTGGGCTGGAGCTTCAACCGGCTATCAGGTATCTGTCAACTCCGGAAACGCGGTGATCTTGGTTGGCAGCGGAGCCATATCTGCGACTGTACCGATAAACAACGGAAACTGGCAGAATGTCATAGGCGTCTTCAGTTCTGGAGGCACCGGCTACGTATATGTGAACGGAGCGCAGGTTGCAAGCGGCTCCACCAACAGCATTACCGAATCCGGAAGCAGCCAGATAGGAGTCCAGTACACCGGCTCGGCTTACAACGACTATTTCAACGGAATAATCTCAAACGTCCAGGTCTACAACACCGCCTTTTCCGTAGCGCAGGCAAACACATTATATAAGGCAGGCATAGATGGCGCCCCTCTCAACGGAGCAGGAATCGTGGGGTGGTGGCTCCTGAACGGAAACGCAAACGACTACAGCAGAAATGGGAACGTGGGCATGCCTACAAATGTTGTATTCACACAATATGTAGGAGGAGTGACCGACAGCCTGACCGGAAGCAGCTACTACAATCTGTATCCATTACCGGGGGTTCTCTCCTGCTATAACCTTCAGGGTTGCTATAATGCGTCGCTTCACAATGTATACCTGAGCAATTATCCCATTGTTCCGACGAATTCTCTCCAGGCCGGGCAGTTCAACGGAGCAAGCAGCTACATCGCCACTGGCACGGGCAACCTGCCCACAGGCTCGGCGGCTAGGTCCGTCTTCGGATGGGTGCATTGGACTGGCGTATTCAGTCTTTCCTGGCCATCGCAGTACATATACGATTACGGCTCATCAGCCTCAGGCCAGCAATCCGCGCTGGGAATCTATCCGACAAATGTGATCTACTTCAGCGACTACGCCAACAACGCGATAAGCACGCTTGCCATAACTCCAAGCGTATGGCACTTTGTGGGCTACACCTACTCGGCAGCGTCCGGTAACGTAGTCCTGTACCTTGATGGGCAGTCCCAGAGCGTCGCCATACCTGGCGGAGCCACAAGCACGGCAATTCCTGCTCTGGATCCATCGGACATAGGAAAGCAGAGCGGAAATTGCAACTGCCTGTACTTCAATGGCACAATCGCAAATCTTCAGGTCTACAACACCGCACTTTCAACTGCGCAGGCAAACACGCTCTACCAGGAAGGAATCTACGGCTCCCCAATATTGCCATCCAATACGGTCGGGTGGTGGTCTCTCAACGGAAACGCCAACGACTACAGCGGAAACGGAAACGACGGAACATCGGACCAGAATGTGGCATATCCATATGTGGCGCAGAATGTCTCAAGCACAGCAAACTTCTGGCAGGCTCTTGGATTTGGAGTACAGCCGAAATAAGATATGGACTGAGGATGCAATATGACACTTCCCGAATGGATGACAATAAAACCCGCTTCCACTGAGAAATACGGTAAGATAAAGGAGACCATAAGTGGACTGGGTCTTCATACGGTCTGCGCAGAGGCCCATTGCCCGAACATAACAGAATGTTGGGGAAGCGGGACAGCGACCTTCATGGTCCTCGGAAGCGCGTGCACCAGAGGATGCAGGTTCTGCGCGGTCTCAAAAATGGCCAGGGGGGAAGAGATCGACAGGCTCGAGCCCGCAAAGCTTGCCTCCGTGATTAAGGAATGGAAGCTCAATTATGTTGTCATAACCTCCGTCTGCAGGGACGATCTTCCAGATCAAGGTTCCGCTCATTTTGCAAACTGCGTAGCTGAAATCAGAAAAGAGAATCCCAAGACGATGATAGAACTGCTAATCCCTGATTTCAGAGACGACGCAGGATGCCTCAAACTAATAACCGACTCCAGACCAGACGTAATAGGGCATAACATTGAAACTGTAGAAAGGCTGACCCCGACAGTGAGGGACAGGAGGGCTTCTTATAAACAGTCGATAAACGTACTTAAGAAATTGAAAGAGCTTGATGGGAAAATCTACACCAAATCGGCAATAATGTTGGGAATAGGGGAGACAGAAGATGAGGTCATTAGTGCAATGAGGGATCTCAGAGTCGCAGGTGTAGACTTTCTCGCAATAGGACAATATCTAAGCCCAAGTCAACACCACCTCAAGGTAAAAGAGTATATCAGGCCCGAAAAATTCGAGCACTTCAAGAAAATCGGGACGGAAATGGGTTTTCTTTACGTCGCCGCTGGCCCTTTTGTAAGAAGTTCCTACAAAGCAGGAGAATTCTTCATGAGAAGGATACTAGCCCGTTAGACGTCTGCTAACCAATGCTACCTGCTGAAGTTCCATTTCCTTGTTCCGTATAGACCTATCCTGAGATCTTCGGCCTTTTCCAGTTCATCCGCGCTCCACATTCCGAATTCGTAGTCTCTCCCCTTTGTGAATCCCTCAAGCAGCGCGGCATACAGCTGGTTCATCGAAAAGGTTCCGCAGCTCGATACCGATGTAACTCTTTCCTCAACGCTCCTTATAAGTTTGTCCGAGATCTTTTCCTTGCTTATCCTTAGAAGAGTAAACATCCTCTTCACATCCAGCGAATAGAGTATGGTGCCGTGCTGCAGTAGCACGCCCCTTCTCCGAGTCTGCGCATTTCCGGATATCTTCTTTCCGTTCACGAGTATGTCATTGATGGGCGCGAACTCAGCCTTTATACCCAAACCAGAAAGCCCGTCTATCACTCCCTGGCAGACGTATTTGTAGCTCTCCCTGATCCCCTGCGGAAACTCACTCTCCGGTCCTATGATGCTGTATGTTATCTCGCCGTTTGTGTCATGGTACACGGCTCCGCCTCCTGTAATCCTCCTCACATAATCGACGCCAAGCTCCTTGCAGCTCTCCACGTCCACCTCCTCTTCCATCGACTGAAATCTGCCTATCGAGACAGAACTTGGAGACCATCTGTAAAAGCGTATAGTGGGAGGCGACTTTTTCTCCCTTATCCTCTCAAGAAGCGTCTCATCTATCGCCATGTTGAAGTAGGCATCGTGCGCCTCGAGTCCGACAACACGCCATTTCATCTCTCCACCGCCATCTTCACCGCCCTGGCAATCGCTTCGGGAGTTATCCCTATCATCTCTATTCCCTCAGAAGACTCAAGTCTCCGAATCCTCTCCGCTATCTTTTCCTCTGATTCGTCAACTCCAATTCCCACAATTGCCTTTTCTATTTCAGTTATCGATTCTTCAGGATAAAGGAAGAAGTCGCCTAGCATCTCCACCTTTCTGATCTTGCTGTCATAATCAATTCTCATTTCCAGAAGTTTTCCCTGGGGAACCTTGTACCTCGAGCCGCCGTTCATGGGGATAGTATGGTCTAGCAGCATATTTATATTTTCTAAATTAGATGGTATGGTGTGTTTGTATGATGCCTAACATGGATCCAAGGGCCCTGAAGCGGATGATGGAGAGCATGGGTATGAAGTCCACCGAGATTGATGCTGAAAGGGTAGTTATAGAGGGAAAGGAGAAGAACATAGTGATAGAGAATCCCAACGTAACCCTGATAGAGGTTCAGGGGACAAGGAGTTTCCAGATAGGAGGAAGCATCTCCGAAGTGGAGAAGATACAGGAAAAGGCGGAGATAACAGAAGATGACATTAAGATGGTCAAGGAAAGGACCGGAGCCAGCGAGGACGCAGCCAGGAAGGCGCTCGAAGAGACTAACGGCGACATCGCCGAAGCCATACTAAAGCTGAAGGGCTAGTGGAGCTTGAAAAGTTGTAGGTAATGAACGCCATCCACCGTCCTAATGTCGTCCTTCGTAGCTAATCCTCTCTTCAGAAAGATACTAACTGCCCTCTTCCCTACTATATTTGCGGTATAGAATTCATTTATTATCGCTATGGATTCTGCTGCCTTTTCCGCAACCAAATCTCCCTTGTAGAATCCTGCGTATGTGGCGAGGTCGAGCTCTACCTTTCCCGCCCTATATACATTGCCGAGGAGTTCCTCATCGCACATCGCTATTATCTCCCCTTCTGGAGTCACGTGAATCTTTAGGTATATCATAACCGCACTCACTTATACTTGTAAAACATATAGACCGTTGAGATGTAGAATACGCTATAGCTCATCAACCAGATTCCTCCGTAAAGGTTGTTTATCACAAGGGCAACCACACCAAGTACAAATAATCCTACGGAAAAGGCGGTTTCCACTATTGAGTTCTTGAGCGCGAAGAGCATGTTCTTTTCTGACTTGAAGAATGAGGCTCCTGTCCAGCTATTGTGTCCCTTAATGCTAAACATCGCCATTATCGCGGCCTTTGTCCTCACAAAAGCCAGCGAGAAGTTAAGTATCAGCATCATGAAGCCCTTGCTCAATGACTTAAAGTAGATTTTCGTGACAATCATCGGAGTCAGAAGGGAAAGGAGGAAGGCAGAGACACCTAGGACCTCAAACCCTAGATTTGCGTCTTTCCCGTTTAATATACTGGCAATGGTGAAGGTCGGCGCTATCGTAAGTCCCGAAAACACTATAAGGACAGATACGAGGGTGAAGAGTATGAGTACCCCGGAAATGTAATTGAGGCCGAAGCCGTGTGTTACATAGTCCATTATAAGAAGCGGCGACTTTGGCTTCTTGGATTCGCTGCTTGATATCCTCCTAAAGAAGTAGCTGAGAAACTGGGTGTCTCCATAGTTGTAGCGCCACTGCTGTTTTGCGAGATGCGTGAACTGGGTTATGGGTTCGCCGAGGGCATAGTTCTTCGGTATGTAAAGGCTCTCATAGCCGTTGGCATCCGATTCAAAGCTAAAGAAGGTATCCTCTGTAACATATTCGGGGAATCCTCCCATCTTCTTAAGGCAAGAGATCTTTATCAGCCCGCAGGATCCGGCGAAGATAGCCGTATTATTGAGTGCTCTTGACGGTTGTATGAATTTGAAGAAGAAAGCATGGAAGATGTCTACCGTATCTGAGAAGAAGGTGCCCTTGGCGAACTTCTTCTCAGTCTGGACATAACAGAGCTTCTCGTTCTTGAAATACGGCAGCAGGTCTATCAGGAAGTTGTTATTGATAAGAAACTCATCATAATCAAATATGGCCAGAAAGTCCTCCTTTGCCTTCATGCTGAAATTATTGAGCGCTCCGGCCTTGAAACCCTTCCTATCAGTTCTGTGTATATACGATATCTTCTTGCGCTTTGAGAAGGCTTCAAGCTCCTTCTGTATCTTAGGATCTGTCGAATCGTCAAGTAGGTAATAATTTATCCTATCCTTTGGGTAATTCATTTCCATGAGTCTTGAGAGATTTTTCTCCACCATTGATGGATCCTCATTGTAGACTGGCACCGCCATAGCTACTGTGGGGAAACCCCTGAGAGGTTTGAGTCTCTCCTGTATTCTCTTCAGGTGCTTGTCATAAAGGTAGGATCTATAGTAGCAGTATGAAGTGAAGGCGTTGAAGAAGCCAGAGACTGCCGAAAGAACCAGAAAGAGTATGGCAAGTATGGACATGTAGAAGGTGTGAACCTTCAGGATTATGTAAATGGAAAAGCCCATGCCAAGTACGGTCAGTATCACGAACAGCGCAACCGAGACACCACGTAAAGCTAGCTCCTTTTCCATGTTTATGACATCGTTTTAGTAAGTATATTGGTATGACAGATAAGAATATTAACCACATCTATTTAAATAGTTCCATGTGCCGGGATGGCAGAATCCGGTATCGCGCCAGAAGACATGGCGAAACTCGAGATCTGGTGGCCTTCGGGCTTTTTGGGTTCAAAATAAGCTTTTTGGAACGCTTAACCAAAAGCCATGGAAATCCCAATCCCGGCGCATATGGTTCTTCAAAATCCAGCTAAGAACAGTCTACAAAGAACCTATCGTCTCATTTCGAGCAGGGGCATCCTACTCGCGTAAGACAGAACACGGACAGGAGAAATAACGCATAGGACATAGATAAAACGGGCCCGCTTCCTAAGCAAAATGCTTATAATATTTATAGTTCTTTAGGGCATTAAATCTCTGTAATCTTATGAAATTCGGGCGGAATAAACCAGACATAACGGAATTGATACTTCTCGCAGTTATTATTTTGCTACCAATACTCATATTCTATGCCATAATACAGACCTCAGGACCTTCTTGGGATATGATTGTAAGGCAATTAGACGGCAGAACGCTGCTTAATTATTTAACCCACAAGGTAAGCCTTAAAGCCGCTTTCGCCGGCGAATTCTCAAATAACAACATGTATTACTTTGAACCCTACAGGGAACCACTTAGCACGCCAATTTTTGCCATACTGGGAATCTTCTTCAAGAAACCCATATTTGCTTATATCTGCATCACTTACCTGGTTTATCTGTTCGCTGTCTACAAGATCGGCAAAGACCTTTCGGCGAATAAACTCCTGGTCTTTTCACTTTTCCTGAATACCTACCTTCTATACTTCCTTTTCATACCAAACGGAGGCGAAGGACTTGCGGTAGCGTTTGTTTTGCTCGGCATAGTCTACCTTTTAAGAAAAAACCCTATATCAGGCCTTTTCCTAGGGATAGCCGTTCTTGCAAAATATCCCGCCATCGTTCTTTTTCCTCTCGTATTGCTTTTGGAAGACAGGAAAAAGATAATCAAAGCAGTACTGCTAGAAATTGCCGTTCTCTCACTCTGGGGGATTATTGATTATGTAATCTACGGAGTCCCATTCTACAGTTTGTTTGAGTCTATTACTGCAGCAGGAACGGTTTCCGGTTTGTCTACGGTGTACGCCTCTTCTCTGTTACAAGTGTTTTCATATCCGTTGGCTTTCGGCGCTGTGGCTATAGCTGCACTTTTGATTAAAAAAGAGAAGATTAGGATAAGATGGGACCATCGGACAAAGGTCCTTGCATTCGGCATAATGCTCGCGTTTCTCGGATATCTAGTAATATTGCCGCATAACGATCCTATAACCCAGGCAAGATACGGGTTTCTCTCCTCAGCTATGCTTCTGATTGCCGTTTTAGTGTTACTTGGCAAGGCAGATAATAAGATCTTTTGGCTCAAGTACGCGATTGCACTAACGGCGATAGCAATCTTGATTTACGGTCTGTACTCCGCATTTTTATTGGGAAATAATGCAGGAGTTGCGTATTACAACATAGATAAGAACGGACTTTACGTCCATGCTGGAAACGTGATGGACAGCCTGGGTTTTGAGAATTGCCGATTCATTTCCAACGCATGGGTGCCTATGATATATACTGGATATGCTGCCTACTCGCCATTTATACTCTATACTAACAAAATTACAATCCCAACAGTAAGTAATACACTAAACGAATATGGGATTAATTATACCAAATCTTCTGATAATATCGTCCCAACCAATTACACTGAATACATAAAAGAGCAGATGGGATATCCCATACTTTTCTTCAAGAACACCGGTGTGCCAGGATCATTTATACCCGATCTTAACAGCTCAAGGCAGGTCTATCAGGATAATAATTTTACGGTGTATCTCCCTGAGAACGCCTCATGTTTTAAAAATTAACTTCAGAAAAGCTTCTTCAAATCCTCCTTTTCTTTCTCGAACTTCCTTGCTATTGGCATTATTAGGGAAATCAGAGCGTCCGAAACTCCTCCCTTAAGATCTATGGGATGGAGCTTCTTCTGTGCATAGTCTCCTTCCAGTTTCGAATATGAATCATACTCAACATCACCGCCATACTTGCTTCCTCTCTCTATCTCCAATCTTCCAAGGCTTGGAAATATTACGAATTTGCAGAACTGAAGCAAAGGATTTTCATCCACAACGCCCTCCGGGCACCATGAGCCTTTTATCAGACCCCTTATCTCTTCCTCTGTTGTGAGTATCGGAATTGCGGATCCGGGCTTTGACTTGCTCATCTTCATCGCGGCGACAACCTCCTCCTTTTCAGCGCTCCCGTCTATCTTCGGAGGTTCTGTTAATGAAGGAAGTAGGTGGTGATGAAGAGGGACTATAGTTCCCAGATTCATGTCCTTGAAGAGTTCCTTTGCAAGCATATGGACCTTTCTCTGGTCCATCCCTGCGTGTGGTATGTCAGCCCCCAATGCATGTATGTCAACAGACTGCATTATAGGATATATGTACTGCGAGACGTGGAGCGTATCCTTCTCGCTCCTACCTTGTATTATGAGAGTCCTTGTGGCCCTCGCAATCGTAGTCCTTCTTGCCATTTGCATGATTAGCTTCCAGTACTCGTTATTGTCCTTATAAAGGTCAGAGCCAAGGATTATCTTGGTCTTTGGACAGACCTCCCTAAAAAGTCTCCTGTAGAAATCGGAAACCTTTATTATCTTCTCCCAATTGCCTCCCAGCTTGTTGTTGGCCATGGTGTGCCAGTCCGCCAACAGGACTTGTGTTTCCACTCCAGCCTTCTCAAGGTCATTTATCTTCTTTCCAGCCACAAGTATGTGGCCTATATGGGGCATGCCGCTTATCTCAAACCCTATGTAATGCTTCGGCCTGCTCTTCGTCTCGAACAGGGTCTTCAGTTCCGACTCAGTTATTATCTCTTCAGTGGGTTCTGATTTTACTAAGTCAATCTTTGTTTCTACATCCATGAGTATCATTCGTTCGAATATAATAAACAACCAAGAGTTTATAGGGCTTTCATAGCAGAAAATCCACAGTTTCAAACGTGGGATGAATATGAATGTATATAAGATTGCAAGTCTATTAAAGTGTGTTTCTGTGTGCTGTTAGATGATGCGATGCTCAGGACGTATCAATACAGACTAAAACCCAAGGAAAAGACTTTCAGAAAACTGCAGAGGCAGTTAGAACTATCAAAGAACCTCTACAATGCAATACTAGAAAAAACTGAGGAGAAGTACAACGCAGACAAATCCTTCAAGGTAGCAAAGAAATCTCTTAACAACATCTTAAATGAGATATACGAAAGCAACCCAGAATACAAGGGACTATACTCTCAGGTTGCCCAGGACATCTTTGTAAGAATACAGAAATCCTATCGGAACTTCTTCAGGAAGCTAAAAAACAAGGAGAAGAATCCAGGCTTTCCGAGACAGAAAACTTATTACAAGAGCATAACCTATCCTCAAAACAACGGTGCATTTACAATAAAGGGAAGCAAACTTCATGTCTCGAAGATTGGCACCATAAAGATGAGAATGCACAGGCCAATCAGTGGAGAAATAAAGACAATGACCATAAAAAGAGACAGGATAAACAGGTTCTTCGTATTCTTTGTTGCTGAATGCGAACAGGAAACGAAGGAAAAGGGCAGTAAAGGTGCAATAGGCATCGACATGGGTCTAAATTCGCTGATTGCGACTTCCGACGGGGTGCTGGTGAAGAACCCCAGATTTCTCAAAAGGTCGGAAGAAAAGTTGAAAAGAAGGCAGAAAACCCTTTCAAAGAGAGATAAAGGATCAAAAAATAGAAGAAAAGCAAGGTACAAGGTTGCAAAACTCCATGAAAGGATTGCAAACCAGAGAAAGGATTTCATGCATAAACTTACAACCGAACTTGCAAGCAAATACGAAATGTTTGCAGTCGAAGATCTTCAAATCAAGAATATGCTCAATAACAGGAGTCTCTCAAAATCAATCTCTGACGCATCTTGGGGAATGTTCCTGAAACTGCTTTCATGCAAGGCTGAAAGTGCTAACTTGAAGGTAGTAACGGTAAATCCCGATAATACGTCAAGGATCTGCAGCAACTGTGGAAATATAAAAGAAATATCTCTGTCAGAAAGAATATACAATTGCGAAAAGTGCGGCCTTTCAATAGACAGGGATATAAATGCAGCCAACAATATATTGCATAAAGCAACTACCGTGGGGCACACGGGAAGTAAAGCCTGCGAAGATGGGATAAAAGGAATCTCGTCAATGAATCAGGAACTAATCTCAAGCGCAGATGCGCCTGAAGGAAGCCCGCGGCTTTAGTCGTGGGAGGATGTCACAGCAGTTATTCTAGAGCTCAATGGACAAGAAATACTCGTCTATGTAGCGTTTGCCCCTTTTTATAAACTTTTTTCCCAATCCGTATTCTCTGAATCCAGCATTTTTATAAAGTTTGACGGCTACAGGATTTGTTGCAAACGCACTCAGTTTCACTATATCGAATTTACCCTTCGCTTTCTTCAGACAAGAACCGATCAGTTTCGTTCCGATTCCCTTACCTCTATGGCCCTTGATTATGGCAATTCCAAGTGTGCCTATGTGCCTTTTATCCACTCTTTTATCTCCTCTGATTATCTCACACATGCCAACTACCATGCCTCCAACTTCGGCAACCGAAGCAACCGCGTCACCTACAAGCAGATCTTTGTATAATGAGGAAAACCAATCAACCTCATCCGTCATTTTAGGCCTTTTGCCACCAACAAATATGCCAAGATTAGGATTATGCTTAATTTCATCGTAGAATCCATAAAAGTTTTCTGTTTGCTGTCTGAAGTCTTCCCATCGAAGATCTCTTATTATCACCGAATCCCTCATGCAAATCCCATTTATAATGGAACAGGAATGATTTAAAGTTTGTCTACAAATGGCAGATAAAGTACTGGATTGCAATCCCTGCTGGCCCAATGGAATCTTTTTATGTTTTTATGTTTATGGTATAAGTGGCGACAGCATGGTAGAGACACCTCAGATACTATCACAGGATGATGAAGAACTTCTTAAATTCATAGAATCGGCAAAGCCCAAGATCTACATAGTGGGTGCGGGAGGAAGCGGCTCTAACACAATTTCCAGAGTGGTCGAATTGAACATAGCTGGCACTACTCTTGTCGCAGCCAATACAGACGCCTCGCATCTTGCGAAGATAAGATCCAACAGAAAAGTTCTCATAGGCAAAAAGACAGCGAAAGGTCTTGGAGCAGGAAGCGATCCTAAGATAGGAGAAGAATCTGCAATAGAAAGCAAGGAAGAGATAAAGCACATAATAGCAGACGCGCAATTGGTCTTTGTAACCTGTGGCCTTGGCGGAGGAACTGGGACAGGATCAGCTCCGGTAATAGCACATCAGGCCAAGGAGGCAGGAGCGCTCACAATAGGGATAGTAACACTTCCATTTTCAAGCGAAGGTAGAGTGAGAATGAGGAATGCGTTGGAGGGACTTTCAAAATTGAAGAGAGTAACGGACACCACAATAATCATACCTAACGACAAGCTTCTTTCGGTTGCGCCAGACCTTCCGCTAAACATGGCATTCAGGATAAGCGACGAGGTCCTTGCGAACGCGGTCAAGGGCATCATAGAGATGGTCACCAAGGCGGGAATGGTAAACCTCGATTTTGCAGACCTGAAAAGCGTGCTGAAGGATTCGGGCTACGCTGTAATAGGCATAGGCGAGGCAAACGCCTCAAGGACCAGCGACAGGGCCATGATAGCGGTGGAGAACACGCTGAAGAGCCCGCTTCTGGACGTGAACCTTTCAACGGCAAAGAAGGCGCTCGTGAACATAGTCGGAGGCGAGGACCTTACGCTCAGGGAAGCCGAGAGGATCTTCCAGGAGGTCTCGGGCAGGATAAGCCCAGACGCCATGCTGAAATGGGGCGCAAGGATAGACCCTACGATGCAGAAGAGCGAGCTCAAGATAATGGTGGTCATGGGAGGGGTAGAGTTCGCAGAGTACACAGAGGACGGCATAAAGCAGAAGATAGACCAGAACACCGACCTGGATCTGGACAAGATATTCGATGATGAGTGAATACGCCGAAGACCAACCTCAACGTATTTATTGCTTCTTTACCTATACTTTCAGGCTGATTAATTGAATTTCCCTAACATTCCGAAGATGGTTACCGGCTTCATAGCAGATTCGAAGCGGGTGCTTGAGATAAGCTACAAGCCCGACCAGACGACATTCAAGAGGACCCTGAAGATAGTGCTCATCGGGACTCTCATTCTGGGAATCATGGGTTTCATAATCTCCACAATAATAACCTTTCTTACCTAATTCTCTCAGACAACAGAAGCTGCTGGCATGGAACTTGAGATAGACTTTAAAAAATCGGCGCAGAAGAATGCCGAAGAGTATTTTGAGCGCGGAAAAAAGGCCAAGAAGAAGGCCGAAGGAGCTGAGAAGGCCGTAAAGGAGCTGGAGGAAACCCTGCAAAAAATCGAGAAGGAGGTCGTCTCAAAGAAGGAAGTGAAGATAGTCGAGAAGAAGGAATGGTACGAGAAATTCAACTGGTTTTTTGCCAGCGACGGCAGCCTTGTGATCGGCGGCAGGAGCGCGGACCAGAATGAGGAACTCTATTCCAAATACTTCGATAGTAACGATCTCTTCTTCCATTCGGATATTTTCGGGGCATCAGCTGTGATACTGAAGAACGGGGTGAGCAGCAGCGGGGAGGTGAGGGAGGAGGTCTCGCAGTTCGCAGCAGCGTTTTCAAGCGCCTGGGAAAACACGCAGACAACGGTTGACGTTTATTCATTGAGGAATGAGCAGGTGACCAAAGGCAGGAACGAGGGCGCACTGGGAAAAGGAAGTTTCCTACTAAAGGGGGAAAGAGAATGGTACAGAAACGTTCCTCTAGGACTCGCAGCTTTCTTCAATGAAAAGATGGGGAAGGTAGAAATTGCCCCAATTGCAACCATGAAGAAGCTTGAAATAAAGAAGTACGTCGTGCTTTCGGTGGGCAAGACAAAGAAATCGGACGCTGCAAAGTACATTTCAAAGGAACTCAACTATCCCAATATAGACTATATAATGCAGCATATTCCTACCGGACCCTTTGCGCTAAAGGTCTCCGCATAATCGATTTTGCTTTTGATACATGTATTTATAAAGATTAGTAATCTATTCTTAAAGATAAAGTGAGCTAATGGAATTTTATTACTATAGCATACTCGCGGGAATAGTGGCTTTGGTCGTTGCAATAATTGCAGCAGTGCTTGTGCTGAAAGAGGATGAGGGAACTCCAAAGATGAAGGAGATAGCCCAGGCAATCAGAGAAGGATCAAACGCCTATCTTAACAGGCAGCTCAAAACAATAGTCATATTTGCAGTCATACTGTCAATATTGTTCGCCTTCATGCACAACGGGCTTGGCATAGTCCTCGCATTCATAGTGGGCGCAATAACCTCTTATCTCACAGCCTATCTGGGAATGACCATAGCTGTTAGGACAAACATAAGGACTACAAAGAGCGCTGAAAGAGGTTTGAATGAAGCATTCAAGACCGCAGTCTTAGGAGGATCGGTAACCGGGTTCGCCGCAGTAGGATTCTCCCTTATAGGATTAGGCGCGTTGCTCGCGTACTTCACAACATTACAGATTCCACTTCTGATCGGATTCGCATTCGGCGCTTCTCTAATCTCACTCTTCGCAAGAGTTGGAGGAGGAATCTTCACAAAGGCAGCGGACGTAGGCGCTGACCTTGTGGGCAAGACCGAATTAAACCTTCCGGAGGACGACGTAAGGAATCCCGCAACAATAGCGGACAACGTTGGAGACAATGTTGGAGACTGCGCTGGAATGGCTGCAGACGTCTTCGAGAGCTATTCCGTAACGCTTGTTGCCGCATTGCTCATAGCAATCAGCATTCCAAATGCACCTTCAGTCCTGCTCTCCTACCCTATTTTCATTGCAATGATGGGAATAGTCGGAAGCATTGCAGGAATCTTCTTCATGAAGGTAAGGAATGGAAACGTCACAAAGGCATTGTATCTCAGCATTCTCAAAACAGTAGTCATAGCGGCAATATTCGACGTCGCCCTGACGTACTTGCTGAAGCTTCCGATGGAGTACTTCATAGCCGTACTGTCAGGATTAATATTAGCATTCCTGCTCTTCTGGGTCTCTGACTATTACACTGGAGGAGGAAGCAAGGCGGTAGTGAAGATAGCAACAGCGGCAAAGGGAGGCGCAGGGACAAACGTGATAATGGGCCTTGCGGTAGGATTGAGGAGCACCTGGCTTCCGGCCTTATTCGTAGTGGCCGCAATCCTGGTGAGCTATGCTGCCGCAGGAGTCTACGGAATTGCAATAGCAGCAACGGGCTTGTTCTCACTCACAGCAACAATACTGACAATAGATTCATTCGGACCAATAACTGACAATGCGGGAGGCATTGCTGAGATGGCGCACCTCTCCTCAAAGGTAAGAGCAATAACAGACAAGCTGGATGCGGTAGGCAATACAACAAAAGCCACCACAAAAGGATTTGCAATAGGGGGCGCGGCGCTTTCGGCAATCGCACTTTTCGTTGCATTCGCGCACGCTGTGAATATAACGGTAATCGATGCGCTGAATCCGCTTGTTACTGCAGGGATCATAATAGGAGCACTGCTGCCTTTCATCTTCTCATCATTCCTTATGGAGGCTGTAGGACATGCGGCCAACCTCATGGTAGAAGAAGTGAGGAGACAGGTAAAGACAATAAAGGGTTTGATGACAGGAAAAGCAAAGCCGGATTACGCGAGGGCTGTGGACATCGCAACTGTCAATGCATTGAAATCGCTCGCATTGCCTGAATTAATAGCAATACTTACTCCAATAATAGTTGGACTGGTACTTGGACCCGCTGCACTCGGAGGACTGTTAGTAGGAATGATACCAGCAAGCTTCATGCTAGCGCTCTTCATGGCAAACAGCGGAGGCGCGATGGACAATGCAAAGAAGTACATTGAATCCGGGCACTTCGGAGGCAAGGGAAGCGACGCACACAAAGCAGCCGTAGTAGGAGACACTCTTGGAGATCCCCTTAAGGACACTGCAGGACCAGCATTGAACTCGATGATAAAGGTCGTTAGCACAATCTCGATACTCTTGGCCCCTGTCTTCATAATGTTTTCGTTGGTGCATTAAACAGAAGAGTCTAGATATTCGGGTCAACCTCTTTCCTAGTCACTAGGACCAAAAGCTAAAACCTTTGGGATGTTATGTTCTCTGTGGTCAGATGGACAATTATGATAATATAGACTACCAAAAAAACAAATGTTACAAATTAGTTTCGAAGCTAACGCCTACCTCTCAATACTATATCCTAAAGGCGCTTAAATTTGCAGAAAAAAAGCACAAGGGGCAGAATAGGATAAGCGCCAACCTCACTCCATATGTTATTCACATATACAGAGTAGTCCTAATTCTATTAGAAGAATTCAAGATTTCCGATCCCGAAGTCTTGTCAGCCGCCGCATTACATGATGTAATAGAAGATTCCGGAGTAACGGCAAATGAACTCTCAATTAAATTTGGCAAGAACATAGCAACCATGGTTAAAGAAGAGTCACAAAACCTCTTTCCCAGCAGGAAAACATACATGGAACATTTTAAACGGGCCTCAACCAAAGTTAAATTTATAAAAATATCAGACAGAATAGACAATCTCCGCACCATCTCCCATAAAACACGGTTCTCAGACGAAAAAAGAGCCCAATACGTTATAGAAAGTGAAAAATACATACTACCAATCTCTAAACAGGCAAGCAATGTAGCCCAAAAGAAGCTGCAATATCTTATAAAAAACCTCAAAGCAAACAAAAAACTAAGTTTGCTTTATAAAAAGTTGAAAGCAAGGGACAAAATCGGATACCAGGATACGGAAAAGTAAGTGTGTAGTTTTCTATTTCATACATTTAACTTATGAAACTTAATCTGAGATATAAAAGACCCCACTTCTTGTAGTAAAAGACATCCAATCCTAAGAAATGCTTTTTAATAGTTCTCATTCAATGTATCTCATGCCTACTAAATATATCGTAGTGTTAGGCTCGATGATGAGCGGCCTTGGAAAAGGCGTCGTTACATCCTCCCTTCTCCGAATGCTAGACTTTTACGATTACAAAGCTCTTCCTATAAAATTTGACGGGTACCTGAATTACGACTGCGGAACCATGAATCCCTACAGACACGGGGAAGTCTTTGTCCTAGACGACAAGAGCGAGGTCGATATGGACTTCGGGATTTACGAAAGGTTTTCAAACAGAAACCTCACTGGCGATCTCTCAATAACTGGAGGAAAGCTCTTCGGTTCGGTGATAAGCAAAGAGAGGAAAGGAGGCTACCTAGGTGAAGACGTCCAGATCATACCTCATCTCACCAACGAAGCAATCGAAATGATAGAAAACGTTGAGAAAAGCAAAAAGCCTGACGTGATTGTAATAGAAGTAGGCGGAACAGTGGGAGACATAGAGAACAGCTACTTCATAGAAGCGGTAAGGCAATTGGCCTTGAAGCACCCTACAACATTCATAAATCTCACCTATGCCCCTGCATTGGAGGTGGTTGGGGAACAGAAGACAAAGCCCGCGCAGATAGGTTACAGGCTTCTGCTACAAGCCGGCATAAGACCGGATTTCGTAGTATGCAGGAGCAGGGAGAGACTCAACGATAAGGCCAGAGGCAAGCTGGCGCTCTTCGCAAACATAACTGCGGACATGGTAATAGACGATTCGGATGCGAGCACGATATACGAGCTGCCTCTCCATTTCATGGACCAGGGCTTTGACAAGAAACTCCTAAAGAAGCTCGAGCTCAAGGGAAAGCTGAACAGGAAGAAGCTTGCGTCATGGAAGGACAGCGTAGACAGGATAATCCATCCGAAGCACACGGTGGAAGTTGGCATAGTCGGAAAATACACTGACCTCAAGGATGCGTATGCCAGCGTCAAGGAGGCGCTTATACACGCAGGCGCATACAACTACGCTGAAGTCAAGATACGCTGGGTAGAATCAACTGAGCTCGAGAACGGAAACGGAATCGATCCGCTGAAGGGAGTCGATGCGGTGCTAGTTCCGGGAGGATTCGGCAACAGGGGAATCGAAGGGATGATAAACGGAATCAAGTATGCAAGAGAGAACAAGCTTCCCTATCTTGGTCTTTGCCTTGGAATGCAGCTCATGACGATTGAGTACGCAAGGAACGTCGCCGGACTTGAGAATGCAAATTCAACAGAGTTCAACAAGAACGTCAAGAACAAGGTCATTTACCTATTGCCTTCACAGAGAGGAGTGGACAAAAAAGGAGGGACCATGAGACTAGGCCTCTGGGAAAGCAGGCTTGCAAAGGACTCTATGACCTACAAACTCTACGGAAAGGAAGTGATAGGTGAGAGACATAGACACAGATACGAATTCAATAACAAGTATGCCAATGTCCTAAAGAAAAGCGGATTTGTCATTGCCGGGACAACTCTCGACAGGAAACTGGTGGAATTCGTTGAATGGAAAGATCAATTCGGAATCGGAACCCAGGCTCATCCGGAGCTAAGGTCAAGGCTTGAAGTTCCTGCTCCTCTCTTTGTGGGATTCATCAAAGCTGCGCTTGACATGCAAAACTAACTAATTTCATAAACTAATACGATCTGGCCAGGTATGAAATAAGCCTAAAATCTCAAAGCTAAAGGAGGATGAAAGGTTTACTTGCAAAATTCAGGAGGCAAACTTATTTCTAAAACCATTTTAGAACAAGTCTTCTCTTTATGTTACATCTACGCTTGCTATCTGTGCCTCTACTGTAGATGCACTATTTCCACTTGGTGTGTATGATATCCAGATATAACCATTTTGTGATAAAGTTGTATCCGGAAGGTTCACTGTTCCAGTAATTCCGGAAGCTAAGCCTCCGCTTACTGAGCCATAAGGTAAATTAGGTGGTAATCCAGAAGCTTCTACAGATGGTTCTTCTGAACTGGGTATAAAATATATCTTAACTGCTTGCCAGTTAGTACCTGAGTTCTGACCCACTACGACTCTTAGTTGGTCTGTTGTAAGGTTGTATGATGGAACTTGGCAAGTAAATCCTGGGATTGCAACGCATGAGTAAGAATAAGTACTGTTTATTTCACTTTGCAATTTAGTTACCTGATCTTGCAAAGTTGATATCTTATTACTCGCATTAACAAGCAGAAGACTAGCATTATTTATTGTAGTTTTATCCTTGTTTATCTGGTTATTAAGACTTAATATTGTACTATTTTGAGTATTTATGTGACTATTTAAAGAAGTAATAGTCTGGTTTACAGAAATTAATGTTTGTTGCATATTAACAAGTGAGCTATGGAAACTTAATATCACAAGAATTAAAGCTACAATTATAACGACTAAGGCTCCTATTATCATATACGAAGTTGTTGCTCTGCTTTGCGTATTCTTTGGATTATCCACATCTTCTACCATAATATTAATTATGCATCATATGTCTTTTATCCTTTGTGGTTACGTTCATAATGGGAAAACCTGAAGATTCTGATAAAGATAAGGTATAAACAAAGGCACATATTACTGGTTAGTGATGCTGATATCAACATGTCCTATTTTTACGTCATTTTCGTTTAGGTACTATTTCTAACATCGCCTTTACGAAGTCTAGGATGGAGCTATCTATTCAAACGACTTTTTATCCTAAGAAGAAAACCTAAATAACCAGTCATAAGGCTTACTAGTCTGTTCAATGCCGGTATTTTCTTTGAGATTCCGCTTATCAAATCAACATCTGAAACAGTAACAACATTTAGAAGTACTATCAATGCAGGATAAACTACCAGCAGTATCAGGAGTCCTACTATCAGGGAAACTATTGAGCTGCTGAAGAGCAATGCTACTGACAACGGAATCACAAGGAGGATGTTGCTCGCGAAGAGCAGGCCAATCTTTCTGTAGTCCAATCTGAAATCCATCAGTTTCTTTGCCAATCTTAAGAAAAGAATAGTCTCGACGCTGCTACCCACAAAGAAGATTCCTGCAATCGCTCCAAGAACTCCGAACTTCGGAACAAGGATCAAGACCGTCAATAGCTGGAGTATGGTCGATACTATCAAGGTCTTCAGTAAAGAGGTAGTAAATCCTTTTGAGATGAGCAGACTTGCAAGATAGTACTGGAAAGCGTCGATCATCGTGCCGAGGGCTATCAGCGAGAGGTAAAGTCCTGCAGAGTTGAATTGTGATGAGAGGAGAAGATGGACTCCGGGCTTCGCGAGAACCGCAACGTAGACTATGAAAGGCAACGTGATGAGAAGTGAGTAGAGAAGGAGCTTGTTGTAGGTCTTGTCTACCTTGCTAGCTTTCTTCGCTTCGCCAGCGGTGGCAAAAAGCGGCAGAAGGCCGGTGCTCATGGTGCTGTAGAAGATCGCTATGAAGGTTAGGCCTCTCAGCGCCGCTCCGTAGTTTCCAAGCATCGAGATGCTCACGAAATAGCTCAGGTAGAGTATCGCGAAGTTGACCATGCTAAAGTTCATTATGTTGTTGAGACTCATGGGGAAGACGAAACTGAACGCGGATTTGAATTCCACCTTGGATGGAAGATGGAGCTTCACCGGGCCCTGCTTCGAGACTATCCTGAAGATCAGGTAGAAGGCAAAGACCGCGCCTATTATGTATCCAACCAGCATTCCGATTATCGCGCCGTTGACTCCGTGTCCAGTGAGCACAAGGTAGACGCTGGCAACCAGTTGTATTATGTCCACCACAACGCTTACGAGCGAAGCCAGCTTGCCCCTGGTTAGCCCGATGAGGGCCTGTATTGCTGTGCTCTCAGTGGTGGAGAAGAAGATTATCGAGGCTGCAAGCATAAGCGTGAGCGGCGAAATGTCGAGGCTCCTGAAGAGCACATTTGCAACATAGGGGCTGAGCGCGATTCCCAAAAGAGTCAGCGCAATCGTTATCGGAAGAAGGATGGAGTATCCTGTGATAAGCGTCTCCATAATTCCTTTATGGTCCTTCTTGTAGGTGAATCTGGCCAGCTGCCTTCCGAAGTAATTTCCCATGCCGAAATTGCCAACGCAGTCGATCAACGCGGAGAAGCCGAAGGCGAAGGTGTAGATTCCGTAGCCACCTGCCCCAAGGAGTCTGGTGACAAAGATGAAGGTTATGACCGTTATAACAATTCCAATGCCCTGGCCCAGGTATAATGATGATAAGAGACGCGCCGAAGTTACCCCTAAAGCCTCCTTATCCTCTTTCATTAGAATACACTTGCCATGCAGAAACTTCGTCAATATAGGTTCAAAGTTAAGATTTATATGCGTTAATACCCATTAACCTAGAATAACTTCTCTTGTTTGATTCGATGCAGATAAAGATGCCTGATTTGAAGCAGTATAAATGGCATGCGATTGCCTTCCTAATATACCTAGTAATCTCATTGGTAATGTTCTGGAACATATCTCTTAACATAAGCTCCAAAGTAGTAAACGGGGGCGGAGACGTCTACCAGAGCATGTGGGGCCTCTGGTGGGTTCCTTACTCGATCTTTATGCTGCACCAGAATCCGTACGTAACGCAGTTTCTTTTCCATCCTCTAGGAGCCAACCTTGTCTCTGAGACAATGAGCCCGCTCGCGGGAATCCTCACTGCTCCACTCCAAGCGGTTGCAGGGCTCGCAGTGACTTACAATTTCATCTTCTTCATGAGTTTCGCCCTTGGCGGGCTGTTCATGTTCATGCTTGCCAGGTACCTGACCAAAAATGACTATGCGGCATTCATAGCGGGCCTGATATTCGCATTCAGCCCGATGCACATCGCACAGGCCTATTCCCATCTCCAATGGACTACAATCGAGTTCATACCTTTGTTCGTCCTCTTCTTCATACTGATGCTGAGGGAAAAGAAGAAGAGATACGCACTCTATGCGG
>CAZJZM010000002.1:0-42003 GCA_964550485.1 Microcaldota archaeon
ATTCCCGATCTTCCTACCTCCTGTCCTGCTCCTAATATCTGAATGTCCAAAAAATCACTATTAGTACAATTAGCATCCCAAAGCTTATATTTTATTACCTACTCAAACACCTAGGAAACCAAAACACCCTTTCCGATAACCCTTTTATTTATTCCTATTGAAGTAATAGCTGATAACATGACAGACGAAATAACATTTATGGACTTGGCAGCGTTGTTAAAGATAACGCCAAACACCCCTCTGGAGAAGCTCGGAAGCGCGCTGAACGCGAGCATCTTCGATGCCTCAAACCTGGCAGGAACGCTAAAGCAGAAGGACCTCATAAGTTTCACTACAAACTATCCCGGCCCAAACTCAATAACCATAACAGAGGCGGGGCAGAATCTCCTCAAGGAAGCCGACACCAAAAGCACGATGCCCATAGACGCCCTTGATGAATCCCTACTGGTCCAGCTTTCAGGAGGCAAGAGGCTTCCAATAGAACTGCAGCATACGCTGAACATAAGGTCGAGGGACCTCGCAATGAGGCTCTACAAGCTCAACAAGCAGAATCTGATAATTTACGAGCTCAAAAACGGAGGCGCCGAACTGCTGCTAACCGAGGAGGGGTTCCTCCATGCAAAGGGCGGAGGCGCAGTGAGACAGCCATCAACTCCCACTCAACCCACGATGCAATCTCAGGGCCAGCAGCCGGCGATACAGGCTGGAACGCCAGGCCAGACTCCTCCCAAGCCACAACAAATGCCAGGAATGGCAATGCCTCCTGCGCAGGCAGCAAAGCCTGATGCTGAAGTTTTCCATCCAGGCCTGATGCCTGGTGTGCATGCAGAAAAAGGGAGGATGGGCCAGTTGCTTCCGATGATAATAGTAGCGGTCATTCTTGTAATTGTAGTGATATTCCTATTGATCTACCGGCACATTCTCTAAACTAGCGATAGCATGTTGTCAGACTATTTCAAAGCAAAAACCCTTCTTGACAAATACCACATAAAGAGCATAGAGAGCAAATACGTCACCAAAGCAGAAGAGGCGGTAAAATTCGCCGGAGGAGACGCCATAGTTCTCAAAGTCATCTCAGAAAAACAACTCCACAAATCCAAGGCCGGTCTTGTAAAACTAAATCTCCAGGGAGCGAATGAAATAAAGCCGGCCTACAAAGAGCTGGAGGCAAAGGCAAAGAAAATTACCCCATACAAGATAATAGCCCAGAAAATGGCAAGAAAAGGAATTGAGGCAATTCTGGGAGGCAGGGAAGATCCGCAGTTCGGCAAGCTCATCCTCATGGGCCTGGGCGGAATATACGTTGAGGCATTCAAAGACTTTGCACTGAGAACATGCCCAATAACAAAATACGACGCGCTGGAGATGCTTGACCAACTAAGATCCAAGGATGTAATAACATACAACGGAAAGAGCACGGCGATGATAACCACACTCCTTCTGAACGTTTCAAAACTCCTGAAGGAAAACCCTTCAATAAAGGAGCTCGACCTCAATCCTGTCATACTGCGAGAGGACGGCTATGAAGTCGTTGACATAAGGGTGCTCGAATGACAAGAGATCTCACGCCACTGTTCAAGCCGAAGAACGTAGCCATAATAGGCGCCTCTGCCGATCCTGAAAAAGTAGGACACATAATACTCCTCAATTATATCAATGAAGGCTATTCCGGAAAAATCTACCTTGTCAACAAGAACCCCGCAGAGATACTCGGAATGAAGCCCTACAAAAGCGTACTTGACATAAAGGAAAGGCTTGACTGTGTCGTAATCGCAATCCCCGCACCCGCAGTTCCTGAAGTTCTGGAGGAGTGCGGCAAAGCAAAGGCGAAGAGCGTCGTTCTGATAAGCGGAGGGTTTGCCGAGATCGGAAACGTGGATCTTCAAAGCCAGATTTCGGCAATAGCGAAGAAATACAACATAGTACTGGTAGGGCCAAACTGCCTCGGAATCATGGATCCCAGATCAAGGGTTAATACCCTTTTTCTTCCAGCCTACAAGCTTAGCAAGCCAAAAATCGGCTCAGTGAGTTTCGTCGCCCAGAGCGGCGCCGTGGGCAGCGTGATACTGGACCTCATAGAGGGCGAAGGCTTCGGCCTCTCCAAATTCATTTCCTATGGGAACGCAGCAGACGTGGACGAAACAGACATAATGGAATACCTCATGAATGACGATGAGACCAAAGTAATAGTGATGTACATTGAAGGGATAAAGAGGGGCAAGGCATTCTTGGAGCTCGCAAGGAAGATAACAAAGGTAAAGCCAGTCATAATACTAAAGGCCGGAAGGACTGCGGCAGGGGCGACAGCTGCGCTCTCACACACCGCAGCACTTGCGGGAAGCTACGAGGCCCACGAAGCGGTATTCAGGCAGTTCGGCTTCACCATAGCAAACGATCTTGTCGACCTTCTTTTCTATGCAAAGATATTCGAATCCGAGCGCGCGCCAAAAGGCAACAGGATCGCAATCATAACAAACGGCGGAGGTGCAGGAGTCCTCACCACCGACGCGATTTCCTCCTCCAAGTACCTGAAGCTCGCGGAGCTGAGCGAGGAAACAAAAGCCACGCTCTCCAAAACAATGCCGCCTCTGGTAAACCTACGAAACCCACTTGACCTTGCCGGCGATGCGGGTGACAAGAGATACCACGATGCGCTCTACCCGATAATAAACGATCCAAACATCGACATGATCATAGTGATAATACTCTTCCAGACTCCTGGCGCCGATTCAAAACTTGCGGCGGAGGTCATAGAGCTCAAGGAGACGATAGAGAAGCCGATGGTGATCATTTCAGTAGGAACCCAGTACACCGAGATGCACAAGATAATGATGGAGAGCTCAGGCCTTCCAGTCTATGATTCACCAAGATCTGCAGCGATGTCACTTGAAGCTCTCCTCAGATACTACCAATACAAGAACCACAAAGACTAAGACAATCACATGGTTATTCATTAGAAGAAGAACTCAAAGAGATGCGATATTAATGGGAATAATTCCAAGAGCGAGAAGCATAATTCCATCAACTGATGTCAAAAACGTCAGGAGGTTCAAGGAACTCGTAAAGCAGACCTACAATATAGACGCGATAGGCGGATACAAACTAAATTCCGCACTCGCCATCTTGCACGGACTGCCCAAACTGGTAAAGATAGTGCGATCCTTTACCGACAAGCCGATAATCTACGACCATCAGAAGTGGATGACCGACATTCCCGACAGCGGCCAGGACATCATTGATTCAGTTAAAAAGTCAGGAGTCGACGCAATCATAGGATTCCCTCAATCAGGCCCTGCCACCCAGGAGGCCTACATCAAGGCCTGTCAGGAAAGTAAACTTGGCATAATCGTAGGAGGAGAGATGACCCACCCGAAATACAAGACCAGCGAAGGTGGATACATAGCTGACGAAGCCCTTGACCGGATGTACCTGCTCAGCGCAAGGCTCGGTGTTACAGACTTCGTCGTTCCAGGAAACAAGAAGGAGCGGGTCGAGCATTACATGAAACTGCTGAAGCCCGAGGTGAAGGGACAGATATCCTTCTGGGCGCCAGGCTTCGTAGCGCAGGGCGGCAGCATTTCCGATGCGGCCAAGGTTGCAGGAGAATCCTTCCACGCGATAGTCGGCAGGGGCATATACCAGGCAAAGGACATGCATGCAGCGGCGCTTGAGCTTTCAAGCCAGATACGATAGGCAATAACATGATTGATGAAAAAAGAGAGAATCTTGGCAGGGAGATAATGCGAGGACTATACGAGACGGGCATGATCCTCACATGGTACAGGGACAAACCAGAGGGCTGGGTAATGGCCAGCGGACTCTGGACTCCATTCTACATTACCCTAAGGCTGCTTCCATCGCACCCCGAACTCTACAGGAAGGCAGGAAACGCAATGAGCATGCTCCTTGCTGACATAGGATTCAAATCCAACAACAATGACAAGGTGGTAGGGATAGCAATGGCGGGAGTTCCCCTGGCAAACGCAATCACACTAGAATCCGACATCCCTTCCTTATACACAAGAAAGCTACCGGAAGATGTCAAAACCCCAGAGGACGTTGAAAGGTATGTACAGTCGCACGGCCAGCACGCACTAGTGGAAGGCGAATTAAAATCAGGAGACAGGCTTGCGCTGGTAGACGACTTGGTAACCAGATTTGACAGCAAACTGCTCGCCATAGGCCAGATAAATCAGGAAATCAAGAGAAGGGGGCTCACCGACATCAGGCTAAAGGACATAATAGTGCTGCTGGACAGGGAGCAGGGAGGAGCGGAGAAAGCGAAACAACTGGGATACAGCCTAACGGCATTCATTCCATTCGCATCAAAAGGGATGGGCTGGCTAAAGGACAGCCTCTCTGAAATCGAGTACAATACAATCGTCGACTATCTGAAGGACAGCAAAAAATATCAGGACAAAGTGGTCCAGGAACGGCTGGCCAAGATGGCCCAGAAGTAATCAGGAGCCGAAGACAATCTCCATCGCCTCCTTCACTACAACCTCCTTCTTCGCGTCGGAGCTCAGCTTATCGAAAAGCGCAGAAGGATTCAATTTCAAGTCGTACTTGTTCTGCTTCAGCCTCTCAAGGAAGATGCCCATGCCGTAATCCCTTATGGAGACGTTTTCCAGTACTCCGTTCCTGAGGTCTTCAGCCTCCTTCGAATCAGTTGTTTCTATTCCGGATTTTGTAATCTCCACTATGGCATTCTTGGAATATGAATCCACAATGCCTTTTATCCCTACATCTACATTCCTAAAGCCGTCCTTCAATTTGCCTTCCAAGACAACCCTAATTATCGGTCTGTCGTGTCCCTCGTCCGCAACAGAGGCTATCTTGCCCTCTATAGCGCCGCTCACTTCCGCAGGGGACATTCCCTCAACGTCGATCTTGACCATGATGAACTTGCGCGATTTTATCTTAATGAAAGAATGCTCATTATTTTTCGTATCATAGACAAAAAATCCTTTCTCTTCCTGCTCCCCTTCCCTCAACTGCGTCAGGACAGTGCTTCCAGGTATGAGAAATTTCTTGCCATGGCACTTCGCCTCTATCTTGCTGTGTATGTGGCCATCCACATAGAGATCAAATCCTGGAGGCAGCTCTTCCAGGCGGATAAAATCCTCGCTGAAGGGCAGGAACTCATATACCGATTGGTGAAAGAGGAACAAATTAAATGCTCCGACAGTAGGCTTCAGGTCCATCCTGTCCAACGTCTCTTTGAATCTCTCCTCCGCCGTACCTCCCACCCCATATACTACTACTCTTTCTCCGCCCTTCTCTACAGTTACCTTCGCCTGGTTGGCGTTAACCAACAAACCTGCAAGATTAAGCAGGTCCACCGGATCGACCTCGCCATCGCTCCTTCTTTCATGGGTTCCCGGTATTGCTACCACTGGGATGTCGGTGTATCTTTCTCCCCTTCCTTCAAATCCTGAAACGTTGGCGGCAAATTTCTTTGACGAAAGACGTTTGAAAAGCGTTATCGCCTCTGCAATCACCTCGGGCTTTGGATGTCTGTAGTCGAAGATGTCTCCCGCAATAACTATCATGTCGGCGTTCTGGCTCGCCAGCTCCAACGCCTCCTCCGTCTGCCTGAAGGCGTCTTCACGGAAGCGTTCGTAGCCTATGTGGAAATCCGCAAGAATAGCAATCTTCATTATAACATCTACTATACATGGCTCCCTACTTTTATAAATACCGAGTGCAAAATCCAGAATTCAGATTATTACGTAAAGGAGAATGTTGCCGAACAGGAGAGAAACTACCACGGCTATGAAAGCGAAAAAGGCAAGCGGCACGCCGCTGGTGTAAAGGGGAATCTTCCTTCTCACGCCCCTTAGGTCCTGAATGAGCTTATTTGTCACCAGTCTTCCGAAATGCTTCGACTTCTTCGAGAAGAATTCCAAGTCACTCTTGCTCATGGCGTTTGTCGCGATCATGTCCTCATTGGTCAGCCTGCTTGCTGAGACGTAGGAAATCATCTGCCTGCTTATGGCCTTCTCAAAGATTATCGTGAGCGCGGAGGCAAGCGCGACTATAAGAATGAGAACCACAGCCACCAATCTTATCCCTGCAAAATACGAGATGAAAGCAAGCAACAGGAGATAGGCAACAAACATTCCGAATGCCTGGTACAGTTTAGCCCTACTCAGCTCAGAGAGCCTAAGATACCCTCTGCTGTGCGCCCTTAGAAGATAGTAGACCACCATTCCCACAACGGCTGCATATCCTGTGGCTATGAATACCGAAAAGATAAAGGGGAATCCGAATTGCTGCACGTTGGACAGGATAGGCATCGGCTGCAGCGGAAGAAGAAGGCTTATGGTGGCAAACTCGAAGAAGTCTCCTGCTCCCACCAGCCCCTTTCTAAAGAGCACGTATCCCAAAGCGCCTATTATCAACGCCATCAGAAGACTGACCTCCATCGTTGCGGTATCATAAGTCAAGGTCACAATGACGCCGATTATCAGGCTGGCATAGACGAAGACATCAGGGACGTTTCTCTTGTTGAAGATGTCAAACATGGCGTATGCAAACGCTATAACTAGGAGTATTGCCACTCTCAGAAGGAAAGAAATCATTACGACACCAGTACACTTTGAAGAAAAGATTTAAATAGCAATTGTTTCAATCAATATCATACAAAGTGTGGATAATGTCCTTAACCGCTAGATGGCAAATGTTTACGGCTACCATTAGATCAGTAGCTATAGCGGTCTTGAAGTGCAATTATAATCCCTCTCATTCTTCTGCCGCTTGCATCGCATAAATCTGTTTTGGTGTTTGATATGCAAGTGGCAAAAACTATAGTTAGAGAGGCGTCTGCGATGCAGAAGCCAGTTCAGATCAGCGAGAAGGAGCTAATCCTGCTTTCGGAGATAGGCCTGGAGGCGATCCCGACCGCGACAAGCTTCGTTGAGTACATAGCCGAGAAATACAGCCTCTCGGCAAGCGGGGTCTGGTACACGCTGAAAAAGCTTAAGGAGAAGAGGGTGGTGGATTTCACAGAAAGGGGCGAGGAAGACAAGCCCCTCTCGCTCACCGAATTCGGGCGGGGAACCGTAAGGAGGAAGATCTCGGAGTTCAACTTCAGGACTCCGGGCCTTCCGCGGCCTGGGATGCAGTTCGGGATAGGCGCTCAATTTTAAGCTCCATTGACACACTTTTGACAGTAGGATATCAAAAGAGCTATATAACTTGATATCCTAATATCAATCATGGAGCTAAGCTTAATGGGGATGCAGAACCCCTGGTGGTACAACAGAGAGGCAATAACCAATGATGAAAAGGTAAAGCGAGTGCTAGCCTCGGGGGAAAGGCTCATCATAGAGCTTGAAGACAAAAACATGATAATGATAGGCCCCAGGCAACTCGGGAAAACAACGGCGTTGAAATATGATATCTACAAAAAGATAATTAAGGAAGGAATTGATCCAAAGCGCATACTATACTACTCCTTCGACACCGCACGGGACTATGGCGTGATATCCGAAGTGATATCGAGTTTTATAAAAGCAACCGCAGGAAGGAAATACCTATATCTCGACGAGGTAAGCTTTGTCGACGAATGGCAACGCGCCATCAAATTTCTGCTGGACTCCAACGAGATGAAGGATGTCAGAGTATATGTCACAGGGTCTGCCTCCATTAATCTTAGGAAAGAGCTTTTCCCAGGCAGGGACATCATTTTAAAGGAATTTATGCCTAGCTTCTTCGCGTCTTTTGTGCAATCTTTCGCATCCAAAGACCTTAAAAAGTTTGTAAAGGCAAACATGACGGGCAGCATTGAAGACGTAATCGAGAGATCTGAGAAGGCAGTACCCTATTTCGATGAACTTGACAGGCTTTTCCATGTTTTTATGCAGACTGGAGGATTTCCACTCGCCGTATTTGATTACTTCGCAGCGGGTTCGATAAGCGAAACGACATTTGATACGCATTGGAACGCCTTCCTCTCAGACATAAGCAAAGCGGAAAGGAGCGTGGAAACTTCAGTTGCAGTGATCCAGGAGCTTGTCAAAAGCTATAGCTCCAAGATAAACATGAGCAAGACCGCAAGAAACGCCGGAATACCCTCGCACGTTACCGCACGCGAGTACATGGAACTCCTAAGAGAACTATTTGTAATCGGATATATTTTTCCAATTAGCGATAGGGGGCTACCTCTCTTCCGCAAGGAGAGGAAAGCATATTTCACAGACCCTTTCTTTTTTACATTGTTCTCCAAAAAACTAAATATGCAAATAAACCTGGGGGAATCCAAAGTTGTGGAGGGCATTACGTATTCACATTTAGCGCACATCATGAAAAACATAGGATACAAATCAAATGGCAGGGAAATAGATTTTGCAAATAATGAAATCGCAGTCGAGGTTAAATGGCAGGAATCCGTAACAAAATCAGACATACCAAGATCAAACGCAAAAAACAACATTGTTCTAAGCAAATCGGACCGTGGGGAGGGGATAATACCCGTTTCAGTATTCCTTGCCTTATTGGATATCTAACAATTCATTATTAAGTGGTAGCGAGGAAGACAAGCCCCTCTTGCCCATTGAATTCGGGCGGGGAACCGTAAGGAGGAAGACCTCGGAGTTCAACTTCAGGACTCCGGGCCTTCCACGGCCTGGAATACAGATAGGAATAGGTGCGCAGTTCTAGAATTGCAAATAATCTAATACTAGTACATCCGTTGTGCAATTTAGCAAAGCTTAAATACCATAGAAGGATAACTATTTACTAGATTATATGATATTCGCTGAACACCCAAATAGGAACACCAAAAACGATCTAACAAGCATTTCCAGAGGTACAAAAGCGGCGGCTATGACTTTAGTTGCGGCTGTAATAATTCCACTTCTTGGGGCATGCACCGGGTCATCTCATCCATCAGAACGTTCGTCTACGAGCAACTCTTCATTTCTGCTTCTCTCAAACGGTTCACCTTCAATTCAGTTCCCCCCTACCTACACGCGTTCCTATCTGCCTATTATTCCACACCAAAACGGCATATACCTCGGAGAGACAGACAAAGTTCGATACTGGATAATGGCAGAAAGACCAGTAGATGGCAAATGCACATCAGCCTTTGAAACCGCCGCAAACAGCAGTGATGTTAATAAAGTGAAACTTCCTGAGGTGGTTTTGGCTAGCCATAAGGGCCAAATAGAAAAGCTCAAGAGGGACACATGCAAAGACGGAGATGAACTTATCGGGCCAGTATGGCAAACACTTCGACCAAGAACGTAGGTATTATAGAGATTTGGGAAGTTATAGCATAAGAAATTAATATTCAGAAATATCAACCCAGCGCGCTTCCGATACCATAGTAACATTTTATAAGAGTTATCTTTCAAAGGTAAACGAGGTAAACCAAGCGTGTACTTTCTAACAGACATTTGTGATGGTGGGGCAACGTCAATATTACACAAACACAAAAGCCTTTTCCGATTTTTACCACTTTTAATACTCTTTATCTCTGCAGGCAGCTCCAGCACTGTTTTGGCACAAACAATACCATCTGCAGCGGCATTGTTGCATGTAGGTGTTGCAATAACAGCGCCAACCTCTTACATAGGCGCACTTATGCCACTTCCTTCGCTAGGCTCTCTTTCCACAACAACGACGAATATCGGCCCACTGCCCAACGCACAGGCAGTCCTGCAAGGAACCACAGACTCAGGAATTTCATTACAGGTATCATATGCTAACAGCGCTACCCAGGGCCCACAAGTAATATTCGACCTTTTTCCTCAAGGGGCTGGTAACGCGCAGGTCATTCCCAAAAACATATACATATCAGACCCAGGTGTAATGTCTACTTCAGTCGCAATCGGTTCAGGAACATTAACTGGGTTTGCAGTCTGTACGACCTGCGAATCTCCTTTCTTTGCAGGAGTAACCGTGGTTCCAGTCCCTGGCGGCTTCCAAGTAACCTACAACATCAACGGTGTGGTTACTTCAGAATTTAATTCATGGGGGCAGCCTGGTGTCACCCCTTCAGTTGGTAGCTTCTTTCAGCCTAGCGGCCAAGCAGTAGGAGGCGACTTTGTAAGTGGTGTAATGGGCGAGATCCAAGTGGCCGGATTCACAGTGGCTACAATGCCCAGCCCTCCTTCTATCACGTTCATACGCGTATGTACTGACCCATCCTGTAGCACTCCTATTCAAACATCCCAGCCGTATACGGCAGCAGTCTCCGGCACGTTCAGCGGCGGAACTGAAACCGATGTTGGCCAAGCTTATTACTCCCAAGTAACTATGCCTGGCCCCGGAACCATAACTCTTACTTCCTCCACCGGCACAGCCACCATCACCATGGACTCTGACGGAACCATCACCACGGCATGGACTCCGGCCGCCGCTGGAGGAGCGATTGTATCACAACCTCAGGGCTCCTTTACTCCAGCCGGCAGTTCTGTAGCACAACCCATTCAGATAGGATATGCACCAGGATCGACGGATCTTGGGCCGATACAACCTGTCTACAGCACAGGCCCCGCACTTCAGGCCCCTTCCTGGGCTCAATCTCCTTGCACCGACGCCGATTGCCTTAATGCCCAGAGCGCGGTAAACAGCTGCTTTTTATATGGCTGCAGTCAAAATGATTTCCAGCAGGCCGTCAGTGGGTGTATAGATACAAGTGGTTGTAATATCGGAACGTCAGTAGCAGCAGGAACAGTAGGAACAACCCAATCGTCCGCAATCATCAACTACCTGGGTCCAGAAGAAGGTGAGACATATCCTGTTCCTCAAATGACCGAGGGAGACTACGAACAGCAGCTGGCTTCGCAGAATGCAGCGGCATACTTGCAGAAGCAGGATCAGGAGCAAACTGAAGGAGAAATGGGACTTGCCGCATCAGGCTACGGACTGTTACTGAACTGCGCATTCGGAAAGGCGTCATCCTGCGTGATGGCAATTCCTGGAGCTGCCTTTGCGGCGGCATCTTATTATTATGCATATACCCAAGCATTCGCTCCAGGCGCAAGTCTGTTCAATGCTGCACTCTCCGCCCTGCAAGTTCCTACGCAGATCATTCAGGCTATAGGCACGGTCTTGGAAGTTCTTCCTTTCGCAACTACCGTAATATCCATAATAGAAGGCCCTACAAAGGTTCAGGTTCCATTTCCAACAGTATATTTCAACACCGCATACAACACAATCCCACCAAACATAATCCTGACCAATAGCACATTCTACAACTTCTCGCCGGTAGAATCAGTCTACAAGAACAACACCGCAGAGGCACCAAACTACCTAACCTGCCCGATAAACGCTTCGCCGCTGCGCCCCACAACCGATCTCTACTTCTACGCGAACAAAAGCACACTGGATGCTGGAGACAAGTGCCTATCCAAGAACACCACCTTCACCTCTGCACTCTACGGCTTTACGACCGACATTTCGGTACCTCCCCTTGACGAATTTATTCACATCCTGGTCGAGGCATTTACCGGAGGCTACATCACCGATGTGACCCAACTTCAGATCTCCAACCCCGGAGTCCTCACCCTTCAAGACATAGGCTACTTCCCCAGCGTCGACGGACAGCTCTCAAACGGTTGGAACACGAGTTCCTACATCTTCGACCAGGTGCCATCAACGCCACAACATTCGATCTGGTCGTGGAACCTGGTGCTTGCCAACCTCTCAAACGCCAGTCTTCCAAAGAGTTCTCATCTCTACTTCCAACTAATCAAAATCACCGAACCGGGACTCACCTATCCGCCCCCTCCAATCTACGTTGTCCCATGTCTCTACACCGGTCCTTATTTTGAACAGACAACCCTTGACAGCATCAGCCTCAACTACCTCCCATTCACCGAAACGCTGGAGAATTACTCCCCTATCAACTACAACTCCCAACCAAGGGCAATCTTCGACACAAAGATCTACCCCTATCTTCTCTACAATTACCTCCTCTCCGAGAACAACTCCCAGCTGGCAAACCCAAACCTTAGTGGTATGAGTGAAGACGTCTACAGCCCGTGGAACTACTACAATCCCGCAAACGCAGAGGACCAGTTCCCTGTCGATCTTCCAAGTGTGCTCTTCGCCAATTCCACCACACATAAAAATGACCTGATAACCCTCCCGCAAAACGGCATAGGGATTAATGTACAGGCCTTACAGACGCCTGTGCTCATATATGGACAGACCTTCGGGCAGGCCTCATTTACCACATTCATATCCGACTCAATCCCCTTCAATCTTTTGATAACAGGCAGCACCTCTACCGGAGTGCCGTATAGCCAAAGCTTCCAGTCATCTACAACAACATTGAATCTAACCAGTTATGAACTGCCTCCAGGGAACTACAACTATACCGCCAGCACGACAAACTCAACTGCGATACAGTCCGCGTCTCTGCCTCAAGGCACCACCGTGCTGAAACTGCCAACGGCGTCAGTGGCATACAACAGCACCAACCTGATAAACTTCATACAGTACTCCTCATCCTCCACAAACACAGGCGGAACCGGTGGTGAAGGTTCCCTCCTTCCCGCATCATATACCAACGTAGGTCCATCCGTCTCCTCTCTTTCCACTCAACCAATCACAAACCCAATTGCTATCGCCTCAACCATAAACAATTACCTTTACGTGCTTTACTATAACAATAGTCTGGACAGTTATTCCATAGCCGTGATAAGGCTCTATCCCCACGGCACATACAACCCTACTCTGCCGCTTCCCACTTCCAATGTGACATGCGGCGGACCAGGTTCCTGGTCGATATCCGACTGCGGATCGACATGGAACTCTGAATGGGGGAATTACTGGGACCAGGTCATAAACGAAGAGAACAACACCGCCTACGTCCTCAATACAATACCTGTTCCTGACAGTGTATCTAATTCTGGCACATCAGAATCCTTTACTCCATACAGCATCGCAGCGGACAACGACGGGGACCTCTTCATCTCCGGAGGCACCAATTCCAATACTAGTACAATTCTGCTTAAAATAAATGACGCCGTCGACTCAAACGGAGACGTCTGTCTCAATTCTGCATCCTGCGACCAATTTTACTGGGGAAATCTTTCAGGCGTGCCTGGCAGGTTCACGGAGATCGCAGAATCGCCAATCTCCGGAACCGTGGACCTTGCTGATCCAAGTTCCGGCGCAATTGAGGTATTCGATGGCGAGAACCTGACGTACATTAAGACACTCCCTCTCACCTTCGACAATTACACCGCTGTGAGTGGTATCCCACAACCTTTCTCACAGCAGGCAAACGTCATGGTCCTCTCCGGAGACCTCAACATAACAAAGTGGCTGACCGATGTCGGCCTATTCGGAATCAAGAACCTTGCTTCCAATCCCAATTCTGATGTCACCGACCAGGAAGGATACCATCACCCACTCGCAATCACCGATGTCAACGGCTATACCTACGTCCTTGACGACTGGTCCGGAAATGCGGAAGGAAACAATTTCAACATACTGATGCTGAGGATACTCTCGAACGGTACGAGCATCGACGTTCCTGTAAATCCATCATTGCTCAATGACGTTTCCATCCTTACTCCACGAGAAAAGGCTATAATCAACTTCGATTCGCAAGGCCTCCAGTTCGATTACCCTCCCTATGGAATAATACTCTCCGCAAACGTCAGCGGAATTAACTTCTGCTCGTCCACTTCCTGCAAATACAGCCAATCAGACATAAACAGTACCTACTATCCTACCGGTCCGGAGTTGAATCAGAGTTTCATATACAACCAACATTCCCTCTCCAATTCCCCTGAGATAGGCTTCTCGGTATCGACAGATGGGCAGATGTCAACTTTCATTCCTCAAGGAAGCAACAATTTCAAGTACGGAGAATTACTCTTTATGGACCTTAATCCGGTGAACTACACCGGAACGATATCAGGCCTTCCTCCACACGAATGCTATCTGTCTGTAGACTCGCCAACCTGCGAGGCCTACGACATCGACAGCATAACCCCTCCAATCTATGCAACAGGCGATATATTCAAATATCTGGAAAACCGCGGTTCGCAGAGTGCGCTGAGTTACACTGTCCAGTACAACAGTCAATTTGCAACATCCAACACCCCTAACTCCGGTCTGAACCAGACCTGCATAGGTCAACTTTCCAATTTCTCTACGCCAACTTCCTGTTACTCGGCAGGCGCAGAAAACACAATACCATACACATACAACATAACCTCAGCCATTCAGGGAAACATCCTTCAAGGAATTGCGTCTCAACAATCCCAGTCAGCAGCCGCCTCCTCAGCCTCCCTCTACTCCATCCTTCAGAGTGTAGTACAGACTCTCGCAGAGCACATGAACATAATCCATGGACAGCCATTCCTCGGGAACGCTGGAGAATATCTCAACGCTTCCTACCTCTTTCTCAGTACCACATCATCCACTGGCATATCGGCCAATACAACCAAATTGTTGGAAAGCCAGATCTCCCTGGTAAACGAACAGGAAAACATCATCATAAACGAGACCAAGATAATGGACCAAGGAGGAAATCAGGCAGAGATCAACTCCGAGCTGCAAACCCTTGGTGCCCAGTCAGGTTCATTCGACAGTGCATCTACTGATTCCTCATTGCAAACCCTCGTGGCCCAAAACGCAACAAACAACACCAAAGCTATGACCGAAACGCTGCAAACCACCGCGGCCCTGGAAACCGCAAACAACACCAAGGCAATCAACTCAACGCTGCAAACCCTCGAGGCACTGGCAGCCGCAAACGACACCACAGTGCTGAACGAGACAAAGATATACTTTAACCAGTTGCTGATTTTCGATGTGGAGAAGGACATCGAACTCCAGGAATTAAGCACTCTAAGTTCTGCTCCGGTAATTACCGGACCCGCAACCGCCAATTCCTCTGAAATAAACCCTCCAATAACAAAGCTTACTTCGCTCATCTCCGGGCAGGCGATAGTCGCATACGAATATCATTACACCACATTCCAGTGGTGGGGGCCGTTCATCACCATCACTCCGCAATGGAACTGCCCATTCTGGGGCTTCCTGCCGTTCGTAGGACCTGTCTACGACCATTACACAACATACGCCTACTCGTTAACGCCCTTCACGATGTCAACCGCACTGCCGACGACCATCCAGGGAGGTCCTACCTACCTCCTCCCAGTAAACAGCCAGACCAACTCAAGTTACTACCTTCCAACCCTTGCAGACACGGGTCTTTACCTGAGTCAGCACATTCTCTTCAACCTTACAAGCGACAGGAGTTTCGGGAGGATCTATGTCGCCAACTCTGGACTACAGAGCAACAACTTTGAGATTCTCAACGCAACGCAGCAAAACCGTTACATAATACAGACTGCGCATGTGGGTAACTCCATGTCATACGAGGCAATATCAACAAACGCCATAGGCCCGAACTACGGCAGCCAATACTCAGGCGCGGGAATCCAGGCGACCGACGTACCCTCAAGTTTCCTCTACAATGAGACCCTCCTTACGCCTCCATTTGTAACCAATTACGTGACTCCAACGGAATACACAACAGCCCTTTACAGTGACCGGCTCTATCTCTACCTGCCTGAACTCCTAGGCTACCAACGATTGGTCTATGCATTTACGGACGACTTCAATAACACAATCTACGCACCTCTGGACGTGGACATAGTCAGGACCACAAGCCTCCTGCTCAACGCGACTCCAGTTGTCAACGTGACCAACACCAACAAGACCACCCTGTTCATAACCGGAAGGGCCGGCGAATTGTCATACAACGGCTTCTTCCCCAATCTAAACGGCACAGCAACCTTCATTCCGCTCCCGAACGCCAGTGTCTACCTCTACTACAACCACAACATAAATTATGTGGGCCTTAACACAGAACAGGATCAGCTCTGCGCCTTCGGAAACCCTTCCTATCCCTACAACACCACTCCATTCCCGTCCAATTGCACCCTGGCCAATCCAAACTACATCGGAAAGACCCAGGATGCAGGAAACATCAACTACAACCCCCAGTACAATTCCTCAGGCTTCTGCGCTCCGCCTCCGAACAGTCTGATCAAGAGCACAATAGACTGCAACATCTACGGCGAGGACAATTTCAGCAACCGCATAACCGCATCATGCCCGACAGGCGCAAACAACAATCCAAGTTACTGTATCCCCCTATATCTCAACGGAAGTGGTATCTGCACCACCCAACTCGGACTCATAGGCATAGTCAAGACCGATTCGGCAGGAGCCTTCAACCTGACTATGAATGCCTGCGGCACCGGCCAGCACAACATCATCGGCCAGTACTACGGCGATTCGATGCAGTTTGCGACTGCCGACCAGAACGCGCTCAACCAGAGCGCCGATTCACTTAGCAAAAAACTGGAGGAACTCAATCAAAACGCAGGCGATCCCCAATTCCAAGTTCTGAACTACCACTGGTCTCCAAACGTTTCATACTCCCCGTCCTTCCAGTCTGGTTCATTCGCACTCAGCTTCGGAGTCGTCTCCATTTCACTCCTGATCCTGACGATAGTCACAATCGCGGCAATACTCCTCATTCACCACCATCGCAACTCCCAAAAATTGAAAAAGAGAAACTCTAGGAAACCCAAAAGAAAGAGAAGGAAACAATCCAAGTAAAAACCAAACAAAGCTGAGCTTTCACTTTGTATTCTCAAATTTTCCTCCAGAGAGCTTATAACTCATCAAGTTCCACAAATCCGACCTAGGAATCAGTCTCAATCTTCACAAGTAATTCCATAAGCCTGTTCTTTAGATCCTCCTTCGTGCCAGTGTTGTTCAGGACATAGTCGGCCATGCCCATTATCACCACAACTCCGTGCTTCTCCTCTTTCTTGTCCAGAAGGAAACCCCGTTTTTCCCTGGTATTGAGCCACCTGAAATCCGCAATGTTCTTTGGATCCTCCGGTTTGGCCCTCTTTTTCATTCGCTCAAACCTTGTCTCAAAAGGCGACTTGATCGCAATTATCTTTATTCCCTCAACCTTCTTTCTAAGGTAATCCAGTTCGTAGGTGGTCCTCACACCCATGAGCACCACATGCTTCATGGACTTCCTTATTTTTTTCACGGCATATCTGGAATAGATATCCTTTCCATGCTCCTCCCTCAACCTCCGTGTGAATTCTCTCGTGGCTCTAGGGTCGTTCAAGGGTATCTTCGCCTTCTTCAGGAGTTCCCTCCAGATATCCCCATACTCGATCACGTTGAAGCCCTCCTCCCTTAGGGTCTCGGCAACTGTGCTTTTTCCAGAGCCAGGCAATCCAACAACTACGAGTATCATCCAATAACCTCAATGCACCCTGCTGCCGTTGGCGAGTTCCTTGTTCGGTACCATCAGGGCAAGGCCGTTTTCGTCATCGGCCGCGAGTATCATGCCCTGCGATTCGACTCCCGCGATATTCTTCGGATCGAGATTCACCAGGCATGCGATCTGTCTGTCCATAAGTTCCTCCTTCGAGTAGAAGTTCTTTATTCCTGCAAGTATGATCCTGATTCCTATCTCCTGCCCGAAATCTATGGTAAGTTTGTAAATCGGCTTCCTGGCCTTCTCCACATCTTCGACATTTGTTATCCTTCCAACCCGTATATCGAGCTTGCTGAAGTCGTCTATGTTTGCCATCTAACCAGTAATATCTTAATATGACATCTTTTATATAGTAGCATGCGACTCTTTGTTGCCATCGAAATTCCAGAAGAAATAAGGGAGAAGCTTTGGAAAGCTGCCAGAGATTTCGGCATGAAAGGGGTAATACTCTCTAACAAAGACCAATATCACATAACTCTCCAATTCCTTGGAGAAATGGAAGAATCAAGGCTTCCTGTCATAAAAGAAGCGCTGTCTACGATAAACTGCAAGGCTTTCAAGATCAAGATTTCGGGAATTTCATCCTTCGACCCGACCCTCAGAGTGCTCTTCGCAGATATAAAGGAAGGATCTGAAGAACTTAAATCGATATATGCAGGCATAGATTCAGAATTTACAAAAAGAGGAATATCTTATGAAAAGGAAAACAGTTTCAAGCCCCACTTAACCTTGGCAAGAGTCAAGTTCCTAAAGGATAAGACCCTTCTTCTGCCCATAATGTCAAAATACTCTTCATACGAATTCGGGAAGTTCCATGCAAGATCTATGATCCTGAAAGTAAGCAAGCCTTCCACCTCCGGATATGCGTATGAAGACCTCTATGAGGTCAAGCTCCAAACCAGCTGATTACCCACTTTCTCTCCATTTTACCCATAAATATAAATATCTACCCACACCATTAATAAAACGGGATACGAATGCAAATTACCATAACTGACGAGAGAGGCAGAATAACCCTAGGCAAGAAAATTCAAAAGCGCTATGGAAGGAAATTTATGATTCTCCAGGCAAACGATGAAATCATCCTTAAGCCAATAGTCAAAGAAGACCCCATCACGGGTCTAGCAGAATTGGGCCAAAAATTCGGAATAAATAAACATTCAATCAAACAACTCAAAAACATCGCGGAGGAAGAAGCATTAAAGGAAGCGTTGTCCAACTCAGATTAATTCATATAGTAAAGTATATAATCTTTTACTTAAATATACTAAAATGGGACGATTCTTTTGCCATACGCCGACACAGATTTCTTCATTGCGCTAATGCACGAAGGCGACAGACTAAACTCTTCTGCAAAAGAGACATACAACCTATACAAGGGAAGCATCTCAACGTCTCTGGCAGTTATAATAGAGATGCTGCTCATAGGAAAAAGATTTGAAGTGCCACCTGAAACTCTGATCAGACATATTCTTTCAATAGCAACGGTTGATAATTATGATAACCCCACAATTATGCTAGCCGTTCACTATATTGTTGAAAACAAGCTATCTATATTTGATGCTTTTCATGCGGCCTTATGTAGAGGAAAGATAATTAGTTCTGACCACGTATACGATAGGCTTGGGATAGACCGAATAAAGTTATAAAGTCATGTTTAGCAGAAAGCTAAAAAGAATTGAAGATAACAGTTGGAATCAGACAAAGCTGAGTTTTCCCTTTGTCTTTACAAATTCCTCATTCTTCAGCGTGCTCACCAGCTCGCCGGGCCTGTAGATCCTGTTCTCCAAAAGAAGGCTGTAGGGCTTGCCCGTCAGGAGGTCTATTGCCAGATGCCTTGTCCGGTCTCCGAACAAGTCAACCTCGACCAGCTCGCATCTCGCCGCCTTCCTAAGCAATTTAATTGAATGGACAAGCTCGCTGTAGTTGTTCTGCAGTCCTATCGCGCGCATCTCAAAGTGAGCCTTTCTCATAGACCTGACGAATTTCTTCACCTTGGCCCGCTCCCTGCCAATGAGAGGCTCGGTAAGCCTAATGGCCACTATTCCCTTTGAATTGAGATCGTAAAAGGAGACAAAAAGGTCAAAGACTATTGATTTGGCGATCAGGTACCTCGCTTTCGGGTTCCATTGGTGAAAGAGGGCCTTTCCAGGATCCAGCTCCACGCTCCTTTCCCGGCATCTTGCCAATGAGGCATTCGGCCTCGCCCCAGTATTAAGCCAGAGCAGCTGGCCGCCGAAACCTTCTTCCCCTTCCTTTTTCTCGTAAGCCCTCCAGAAATCCATGTCTTCTACAAGCGTCTGCAAATATTTATATATATTGTTAACCCAATCATATTAACACCTAATTTTGGTCTTTATATGAAGTTAACAATATTAGAGAACACGCCGACTGTCTTCAGGTTCAAACTTGACAAAGTTAGTACAAATTTTGCCAACGCAGTAAGGAGGATAGCGATCAACAGCGTGCCCACCTTCGCAATAGACACGGTGACATTCTACGAAAATTCGAGCGCAATCTTCGACGAGTACATAGCCCATAGGATAGGCCTGGTACCCATCATAACTCCAAACGGATATGATTCAAAGGACGAGGTACTCTTCAAGTTGGAGGCTGAGGGACCCACAACCGTATATTCCAAAAGCCTGGAAAGCAACGACAAGAGCGTGAAGGTCGCAAATCCCAACATCCCGATAATAAAGCTCGCCGCAGGCCAGACCCTGAGGATAGACGGAAAGGCCGTCATAGGAACGGCGGCAAGGAGTGCTAAGTTCCAGGCAGGTCTGATTACCTACAAGCAGCTGGGAAACGACTCCTTTGAGTTCTATGTTGAGACCTTCGGCCAGATGCCCGCTTCGGAGATAATCTCGAAGGCGTTAGGTATAATAACCAATAATATCAAAGAGGTACACAAGGAGCTGAAGTAACCCGCGGGGGTGGCAGAGCTTGGTCAAATGCGCTGGCTTGAGGTGTCAGTAGCTTTAGTGCTTGCGCGAGTTCAAATCTCGTCCCCCGCATTCTATATTTGCATCAAACCCACAAAGCTAAAAATCCATACTCTCAATAAGGTAGAGAGGAGGATGAATTGGAAGATAACAACCCGGCAATAACCACAATGCCGGAACAAGCACCTCCTCCTCCGCCTCCGCCTGCTGTTTCTCCACAACCTGGAACTCCGATTCAAGGGAAGCGCTCTCCGACGATTTCTATTGCAAGCGTAGTAGTCATAATACTGGTAATAGGAGCGGCCGCATACTACCTGACTTCTGGTCACTCCTCATCCAACAATGATCTTATTTACGCCCAATTTCTAAAATCCTACGTCTCGAAAAGCCCACTGAATCTGACCGCTTTCCAGCCCATCTCCACTGAAAAGCTCAAGTCCCTCCCGCAGTTCTATCTCAACTACAGCGGCAAAATCGTAGTCTCGTCAAATTCAACGCTGCTGGGCGGCCTGACATTAAGCATCCCCTTCACCGCTGGCTATGAGAAATACGACAACGACAGCAGGGCCACACTGAACCTCAAGGATGTTCCTCTTTTTGGCAACCTCAGTATCATAGCAATCAACTCGAGCAGCGGCATTTACAGCTGTACATCCAACGCCACCTCGCTCCTTGGCCTCTACACAAGGCCGCCTGGCTATACCTGCACAAAGACTAACACCAGCGAGTTCTCATCTCTCATCAACGCAACAACCTCGTTCTCAAGCAACATCGTCGTGGATTCACTTTCACTCCAGTCATACCAGAAGCAGAGCTGCCTCCTAACCACAATGACAGGCACAGTCTCCCCAGGATCAAAGCAGCACCTCAGCAACATCTCAAGCACTCTCGGAAGCCTGGCCGGCTCTGTATCCACCATAGATATGAATTTCACAGGCTGCTATTCCACTGACTACTATGTACCTTTCAATCTTTCCGGAGTGGCCTCGAGCTCGAACACGAGCATAACCGTCACATTGCACGAGACAGGAATCGGCACGCAGATAAACCAAACCAAGGTAACCACACTTCCAGGTCCGATAGTAAACGCTACGGTAATTCCCACATCAAGTTCCGCACCAAGCTCCACATCAAGCTCCACGCCCATATCCCTTAAAGCCAGTCCAGGGGGCTGCCAGGTCTACAGGCCGAATGGCCCTGGCTCGACCACATACATCAACACTGAAGGAGTTTGCGACAACGGGTCTCCGCAGTACGTTGCACAGTTCAACAGGCAGAGCAGCTATGTAAGCACAGCACCTGTTCCTTCCGGTCCTCTTCAAACCATAAGCGTCTGGGTTTATCCTAAACAAACAAATCAATCAAGCTACGGATCCGGGGTCGGAGGCACAATCTTAGAAAGCAACCAAAACGGCAACTTCTCAGGCTATGCCTTGGGAATCCAAAATTCAGGAAAGGTGTGGTGGTGGCCTCAACCCGGCCAGGACAGATACAGCACAGGCACAGTTCCGTTAAACACTTGGACCAACATAGTACTGGCCTATAACAAAACAAAAGCCAACATCTATCTTAACGGCGTTCTGGACAGCTCACAGACAGCTTCCCCTCCTAACCCTGCCTCATTCACAAAAATAGGCGCCAAGTCGTGGATTACAGGGAACTTCTCCGGTCTGATGGCAAATCTACAGATCTACAACACCACCCTAACATCTCCACAGATAGCGGCCCTTTATAGCGGAGGAATAGGCGCCGATCCGGAATTCTTGAATAATCTGGTCGGCTGGTGGCCGCTCAACGGCAATGCCAATGACTACTCCGGAAACCTCAACAACGGCCTATCCACTGCCTTATCTTATGTATCAAACTACAACTACACAGAAGCTTCCTACGGTGGCGGCTCCACAAACACAGCGTCCGGACCCGCACCTCCTTCTACCAATCTTAACACCTGCATAGCGTCCCCCGGATTCACCTGTCAGATCGTTTCATACGATTCTCTTTCCAACCAACTGGGTGTCACAATTTACCAGAACTCCGGAACCGAATGGGTAAACGCCACTTTTGTATATGTAAACGAACCCCAAGAAGCCAGTGTACTATCTTCAGGCCTATCAGAACAGCTACTGGCTTCACAGCCGATATACAACAAGCTCCCTTCCCTAGCCAGCGGAACCAAACAGCTATTGCTCTTCTCCGCCTCATCCCCAGGCTACATCTGGGTATCCTACTCTACTGCCTCTTCCGGCGGGTCCACCATCCAAGCGCAGATAGCTTCAGTATCCTGAAACTGCCAAAGCCAAAATATAGAGATAGTTTCTTCTCACAGCTTTACTATCTTAACCTCCCCCTTCACCGCGTCATTTACAATCTCGAAATGATTATCGGTTGTTAAAATACATAGCCCTCTTTCTATGGCCTGCGCATAAATCAATATATCCATAATTTTCACTCTCTTGCCTAATTTATCTAAAGCCAAACATATGCTAGCAGCGCGTTTTGAATCCCTAAATGTAAACGGAAGCGGCGTTAACTCCACTAAGAATCTTTCAATGTCCTTGTTCTTAGACGAGCCAACAAGCGTTTCAAAGGAACACAAAGAGCTGGTGTAAACTCCATCCGCCTCATTTATCGCATCGAGTATTCTTTCATCTCCCTTAGTATAGTCAATTATCACTGAGGTGTCCAACAGAAGTTTCATAATGGCCTAACCTCTAACTCACTTCTAATCTTGGCGGCCTTAGCCTTCATCGTCTTCGCATCCTCATCTTTTACAATACCGAAATACCTTCTAAGCCTGGCCTGTTTTACGGCCTTTGACTCTTCGACAAGTTCCTCGAGAACTTCACTAAAACTCCTCTTCTTTTTCAAAACAGCCAACTTCCTATACACCGTATCCTGTATCATTATGGTCTTCATGTAATCTGTATGCTACATACAGCATACAGATATTTATAACTTTCGCCATTTTGGAAATGCCCAGATCAAATACTCAGATACATAATAGCCAATGCCAAAGCACTGTAAAAATCGCGTAGAAGAAAAAGACCCCAAATACCAACATTAATGGGTCGAAAGGCCGATTCTAAACATATATAAGTTTATCTTGCCTAATAATTTAACAGTGAATGCTAAGATATTATAACGTTAGAGAATCTTTTCTAAAAGAGACAACAAAATTTCCGCATTCAGGTGTTTCAAATGAGTACAATGGAAAAGCACAACGTAAAGGAATGGATAGGAGTCCTTGAAAAGTCCGATCCGAAATCCAAGAGCTCAAAGGTAGCAAAGCGCATACTCAAACTCACATCCCTTCCAAAAAGAAGGAGGGTGACGGTAAATCTCGAGAAGCTCAACATGTACGCCAAGGCAGACGAGAACATAATAGTTCCAGGAAAGATCCTTGGCAAGGGAACAGTGGACAAGGCCTTCCATTTGGCTGCTGTCGACTGGTCTGACAGCTCGGAGAAGAAGCTCAAGCACGCGGGCTGCAAGTTGGTCAGCCTCGAGGAAATGCTCAAGCGTGAGAACATCAGGGTAATAATCTAGTGGTATAATGCGCTATATAGTCAACGGAGAAGAGCTCGTCCTGGGAAGGCTTTCGTCCAGCGTGGCAAAGCTGCTCATACAGGGCAACGAGGTATTCCTAATAAATGCGGAGAAGATAAGGATAACAGGGCACGTTCCAGATCTTGTGGCAAAATACAAGAGAAGGATAGAGCTGAGGGACAAGGCGAACCCGGAGCACTCGCCGTTCTATTCAAGGAGGCCGGACCTTTTCGTAAAGAGGGTCATAAGGGGAATGCTTCCCTACAAGCAGCCCAAGGGCAAGGCGGCCTATAAGCTCCTCAAGGTTTACATCGGACCGGCGAAAGACATAAAAGACGCAAAAGCCTATGATGTAAAGGCAAAGAAGGCAATGGACACCTTTGAGAATTCTATGACAATCAGTGAGCTCTGCGAGAAACTCGGATACAATACATGATCAACATGGCGGAACAAGAGATAGAAAAGAAAGGCACAGCAGACCTCGAGAAGGAGCTGAGCGAATTCAACGAATCGATGCCGAGCACCGCGAAGAGGGCGAAGACAACAGGGAAAAAGGCAGCAGCGCTCCCAGGCCAGAAGAAGCCCTCAAAGAAGAGGAAGGTAGTGGTGGTAACAAGGGGAAAGAGGAAGGCGGCGGTGGCCCGAGCGAGCATGTCATCGGGAACCGGAAGGATAATGATCAACGGCGTAAGCGCACAGCTGATAAAGCCCAAGGAGATAAGGGACCTCATCCTGGAGCCCATAATAATCTCGAAGAAGGTCACCGAGCTGATGAAGGATTACGACATCAAGGTAAATATTTACGGAGGAGGGATAATGGGCCAGGCCCAGGCCGCAAGGACGGCCATCGCAAAGGCGATAGTCGGCACCACCCAGAACGAGGGGCTAAAGAGGGCCTACATGATCTACGACAGGAGCATTCTCGTCGAGGACCACAGGAGGATAGAGCCCAAGAAGTTCGGAGGCTACAAGGCGAGGGCAAGGAACCAGACCTCATACAGATGATGTTGATACTATGATGATACCAGTAAGATGCTTCTCATGCGGCCAGGTAATTGCCGACAAATGGGAGGAATACGACAAGAGGATCAACAAGCAGAAGGAGGATCCGAAGAAGGTCTTGGACGAGCTCGGCGTCAAGCGCTATTGTTGCAGAAGGATGCTCATAGGCCACGTCGACCTGATAGACGAGATAATAAACTACAGCAGGAGATAAAGCCAAGGTATAAATAACCTAAAAGAGAAGAATTTTGCCAAGGGGTCGTCTGCTAGTCTGGTTAGGCTCTGTCCTTAGGGAGGACATGACCCGAGTTCAAAAGGCAAATACCTGAAAATCTCGGCGACCCCGACTGCAATATAATGTGATTGAATGACAGCGACTACAACACCGACTGAAATGCTCATCGACCAGTCATTATATCTAGAGGTAGGAATACACATAGGCACGAAGGTGAAGACCCCGGGAATGAAGAGGTTCATCTACAAGGTGAGGGAAGACAGTCTTTATCTATTGGACCTTGCAACAATTGACCAGAGGATAAAGCTCGCGGCGAAGACGCTCGCAAGGTACAATCCAAAGGAGATAGTGGTAACCGCATCGAGAATTTATTCTGTAGCGGCGGCGGCAAAGTTCGCAGAGATCACCGGAGCACAGATAATGACAGGAAGGGTGATGCCAGGAATATTCACAAATCCCAACAGGAAGGACTTCATGGAGCCGGAGGTTCTCCTCATAAGCGACAACAGGAACGAGCGACAGGCGGTAAAGGAGGCAAACAAGACAAACATACCGATAATCGCGCTCTGCGACACTGACAACTGGATAAAGTTCGTTGATCTAGTAATACCCTGCAACAACAAGGGGAGGAGGTCGCTAGCGCTCATATACTTCCTCCTGGCCAGGGAGTTCATGAAAGAGAAAGGTTTAATAAAAGATAATGCTGAGTTTCAGTACAAGATCTCCGACTTCGAGGCGAAGGTGGAGATGAAGGCGAGATGATTGTTTTCAGTTCAGGAAACCGCTAAACCGAAAAAACTTCAGGTCGCAATAGATTTTCTCTCTTCCTATGGCATAGCCATACTCATAGTTCTCATAGCCGTGGCGATAGCATACCAGGTCAGCATAGGCACCACCAACCTCTTCTCGTCGCAATGCACAGCCAATCCCGGATTCTCCTGCGGCTACTACAGCATAAACAACAAAGGCGTACTGACGCTGGGCCTTGCGCAGGCGACAGGAGCGGCGATAATAGTGAACGGCGTGGCGTGCTCCACCCAGGCAACCAGCAAAGGCCTTCCCGCATACGGCAACCTTTATGTTACAAGCGCCTTCAATTACTATCCATATCCCTATTCTCCGTATCCTGGGGTGACGGTACCGAGCGGCGGACAGAAAAACTTTGATCTTTACTGCTACGGACCGACAGGAATAGAAACGACACCTTCGGCCGGAAGCTCGTTTGTAGGCTACGTCTGGATCAACTACACAATCCAAAATACAAAAATACAGAGCACGCAGCAGATTGCAGCAGTCAGCCTCGAATCCATCTCCAACGGCATCGTATCAGGAGCAATACCTGTATACTCATTAACGGAGAACACAATACCCCCAGGTGCAGGAACCGTTTCACCTGGCAGCGGAAACTTCCTCTCTGGGAATATAATATCACTTTCCCAGACTGCAAACTCGGGATATGGATTCGTTTCATGGACCTGCACCGGCGCAGGTTGCTATTCAGGAACAAACCCGATTCCAAATCTCTTCATCCTCTCCAACACGGTCGAGACCGCCACATTCAATGTAATATACACCTTCACTGAGAACGCAGTTCCTCCTACATACGGAACTGCTTTGCCTGGCAATGGCAACTATATCTCCGGAAACATGATCTCAATATCTGCAACACCAATCGGCAACAATGTCTTTGCAAGCTGGACCTGCACCGGAACCGGCTGCTACAGCGGTCCAAGTTCCTCATACACATTTGCCATAGCAAGCAATACTGTAGAGACAGCAAACTTCCAACCACCTCCAACATACACCTTCACTGAGAATGCATTTCCTTCTGGAGGAGGTACCCTCGGCGGCTCTGGCAATGGCAACTACGTTTCCGGAAACTTGATCTCATTCTCCGAGACTCCAAATTCCGGTTATACCTTCACCAGCTGGACCTGCACCGGAACCGGCTGCTACTCAGGAACAAATACAGTCGCGAACATCATAATTGCATCAAACACAGTCGAGACAGCAAACTTCCAATGCGGTGGAAGTTTCATCTTCAACACGGCAGGCAGCAACACCCTTACGGTTCCATCAGGCTGCAACGGAGCAACCCTCCAGCTCTGGGGCGCCGGCGGGGGCGGCGGCAACGTTTACGCCGGAGCTGGCAGCGGTTACATAACAGGCGCTATGCCTGTAATACCAGGGAGCACCCTTTATATTTATGTCGGCGGCGCCGGCACCTACAGTGGAGCTGCAGGCACCAACGGCGGCGGCGCAGGTGAATATAGCGGCGCCAGCGGCAACGGCGGCGCCGGCGGCTGCTCAGCAGTCAGCACTTCAGGCGGCACATGGAACAGCGTAAGCCTGAATGCCAATATATTCATAGTAGCAGCCGGCGGTGGACAAGGCGGCGCCAGCGGAGTAGGCGGTGCCGGAGGAGGCACAATCGGCTCCAACGGAGCAGGTTCCTCCTACGGTTCTGGAGGCACCCAGTCCGCCGGCGGTGCCTCGACCGTAATTTCTGGTTCTGCATTCCAAGGAGGCAACGGTAACAACGACTGGGGCGCCGGCGGCTGCGGCTACTACGGCGGCGGCAGCGCCAACGGCGGCGGAGGAGGCGGAGGCTCCAGCTGGTACAATACCGGTGCTGTTTCCAGTGTAACCGACACAGGAGGCAGCGGCCAGAATGCGGGCAATCCTTCGGGAACCATAGGTAAAGGCGGTGCAGTCTCCGGAAACGGCAACGCAGGAGAAGTCATTGTGACATGGATAGCCGCTCCAGCAAATGCTGCCACATATTCATTCACAGACAACGCAGTGCCTTCTTCGGAAGGAACTGTTTCTTCAAGCAGCGGCAATTATCTCTCTGGAAGTGTTGTTCCATTCTCTGCAACTCCAAATGCCGGCTACGCTTTCGCCAGTTGGAGCTGCTCTGGAACAGGCTGCTATTCAGGACCCAATGCAGTTGCAAATGTTGTAATAACATCAAACACAGTCGAGACAGCAAACTTCCAATGCGGTGGAAGTTTCATCTTCAGCACCGCAGGCAGCAACACCTTTACACTTCCAGCAACCTGCGGCCATGCAAACCTCCAACTTTGGGGAGCCGGCGGGGGCAGCTATCCTGGGTCCAACGGCGCAGGCGGCGGTTACATAACGGGGAATATAGCAGTAACGCCTGGAAACATTCTTTATATTTATGTCGGCGGCGCCGGCGGAGGCTATCTTAGCGGCGGTCCAGGCACCAACGGCGGCGGCGCCGGCGCAGAAGGCGCCGGAGGATGTTCTGCGGTCAGTACTTCTAGTGGAACATGGAACTCGGTAGGACTTAATGCAAACATACTAATAGTTGCTGCAGGAGGTGCAGGAGGATCAGGTTACGGCTCTATCAACGGCGCAGGCGGCGGCACAACCGGCTCAAACGGAGGAACAGGACACGGAGGAACACAGTCTGCTGGAGGCACAGCGGGTTCAGGCGGCGTTGCGGGTTCCGCATGGCAAGGCGGCAGCAGCAGCATCTACGGCGGCGGCGGCTGCGGCTACTTCGGTGGTGGCTCCGGCAATAACGGCGGCGGCGGCGGAGGAGGCTCCAGCTGGTACAGCACCAGTATTGTTTCCAGCGTAACTGATCTAGGGGGCAACGGAATAAATCCTGGAGGAAATACTGTAAGTGGATACTCTGCCCCTGTAGGGCAAGGTGGTGCAGGCACTGGAAACGGCAACTCAGGAGAAGTGATAATCACATCACAAAACTGATCCCTTACTAACTTCCCTTTTCCTTTCGCATTTTTGCCTTCTATAAATCGAGGCGATATCTTAAATTCATCAAGCGATCCGAAGTTGTTGTTAACGCTCACGAACGTTATGTTTGCAACCAAACTCATTTCGAAGAGCTCTCCAACTCCAATGTCACCTCCTTTCTACTCGTCATCTCAAAACACCTTCCCGATCTATAGGAGAACCGGCTTATGACTGATTCCTGCTAGGTATATAAAGTTTCTTCCCGTTAATACTACGTTTGGTGTATTTATGGCTACTAACCATGAGCGGCCTTTCGACCTGCTCAACAAGGCGATAGGACAGCAGGTGCTGATAAGGCTGAAGAACGGGACTGATCTCAGGGGCAAGGTCCAGTCTTTCGACGTCCACATGAACATAGTCCTGGAGAACTGTGAGGAATTGGACGAATCAGGAAGCGTCAAGACCAAGCTCGGCGTGATGCTGCTCAGGGGAGGAAACATCCTCTTCGTCTCGCCAGCATAGTCCTCAGATACCAATCTTTTTGTATCTTTACATGGGAATATACTGACAGATGGGCTTGTAGCGCAACGGCAGCGCGCCTGCATGGCATGCAGGAGGTTGCGGGTTCAAAATAAACTTCTTGGAAAAATTCATCAAGAAGTTAATGAAAATCCCGCCAAGTCCATCTTATTTCACTATTCATCACAAAAAGGCTCAGATCATTTCCTAACATATATTACCTGCTCAAATTCCTTGTAATCCTTCTTTCTCTCAACGGTCCATTCATCCGCTTTAAATTTTGGGAAAAAAACATTACCTAGATAATCTTTCTTAATATACGATAAGTACATTTTATCTGCAAGATCTATTGCTTGTGCAAAAATCTCCCCCCCTCCAATTATAAATATCTTCCTTCCATAGGACTGAGCCTTTTTTAATGCGTCTTCCAAGTTCCTACAGACATCGGCATCATCTATCCTATCAATTGTCCTGGTCACAACTATGGTCTTCCTTTTTTTAAGCACTCCTGTCTCCTCAAAGGTCTTCCTGCCCATTATCAAAGTGGATCCTACTGTCGTTTTTTTGAAAAGAGCGGTTTCTTCTGGGATATGCCATATCATCCTTCCATCATTACCCATCACTCTTTTCTTAGTCATTGCTGCAATTAATGAAATTATAAAATCTACCTCACAGAATCTTCAAGCCATTTTAGATAAGTCTTATTTCCTTTGTTAACCTTAAAAGACAGCAATTCAGGAATCGAATATTTGTGAATTTTCTTCATTTCGTTTTCAATTTTACTGAAGTGTATATCCTTTGTCTTTATGAAGCATATCCACTCTTTTGTTTTTTTGAGTTTGCCTCTCCACTTAAAAGTGCTTTGCACAGGACCAATAATCTGAACACATCCTGCAAGTTCCTTTTCTATCAACGTATCTGCAATTCTTTCCGCGTTCTTTTTATCTGAAGTTGTAGTTATAATCTGAATAAAGCCAGCCATTTCAATCAGTTAACATAGTTGTTTTATATTATTAATATCTTATTATCCTGTAGATCTTATGCCTGTCATAGGCCTTGAAAGCAGCGCCCACACCTTCGGAGTCGGCATTGTCGACAACGGCAAAGTCATCGCCAATGAGAAAGCCATGTATAAAATAGGCACAACCGGAATGATTCCTGCCAAAGTAGCAGAATTTCACATAGACAACTCAGAAGAGGTAATAAGTAGAGCTATTGCTGCGGCAGGAATAAGCGCAAGCGAAATCGAAGGCATTGGATATACTATGGGACCAGGCCTTGGCCCCTGTCTCCAGGTCGCCCAACTCTCTGCAAAGATGCTTGCTAAGAAACTTGATTTGAAAATAGCGGCAGTTAACCACTGCGTTGCCCATGCGGAGATAACAAGGCACTATGGCAAACTCAAGGATCCGATAATGCTATATGTGAGTGGTGGGAATTCCCAGATACTTACGATTGAGGATAAGCCTTTTAGACATTATTCTGTTGCAGGAGAGACCTTTGACATAGGAATCGGCAACATGCTTGACTCCTTCGCAAGAAATCTCAAACTCAATCCCGCTTGGGGCTCAAGCATAGAAAAACATTCAAAAGGAGGGAAGTATTTGCAACTTCCTTATACTGTAAAAGGTATGGATTTCTCATTTACAGGACTTCTGACCAGGGCCACAGAACTGATAGGGAAGAATGACATAGCAGACCTTTGTTTTTCACTACAGGAAACCGCGTTTTCTGCGCTCTGCGAAGCGACAGAACGCGCCATGCTTCTCAAAAACAAAAGGGAAATAGGCATATGCGGAGGAGTTGCCCAAAACAAGAGACTCCGCTCAATGCTCAATCAAGTGGCAATCGAACATAAAAGCAGATTCAGTTATGCTCCGGACGAATTCAATGCGGATAACGGTGCGATGATAGCGTTTGTTGCTGAGAGAATGTTGGAGGACGGAATGTCTACGCCAATCAATAAATGCGAAATAAAACAAAGATACAGGGCGGATACGGCAAGGTTGCCTAGGGATTAAGATGATTCAAATAAACGAAGGAGCAGAGGCCAAGATCTACAAAACTGAGATATTAGGCAAAGAGATGGTGCTCAAACGCAGAGAGACCAAGAAATACCGAGTAAAGGAGTTAGATGAAAAACTGAGGAAGGAACGAACCAGAACGGAAGCGAGGATAATAACAAGACTCTCAGGTTCAGGAATCAAGGTCCCGCGGATAGCTGCGATAGGGCTCTTTTCTATATACATGGAAAAACTTTCCGGCAAGCTATTGAAAGACCTGAAACCCACAGTCAAACAGATGACTGAAGCTGGAGAATTGCTCGCAAGAATGCATGAAGTCAATGTAGCCCATGGAGATTTCACTCCGGCAAACCTCATGCTCTGCAATAACCAGCTTTACGTGATAGACTTCGGCCTCTCTGAAGTCACAAACAGTTCCGAAGAAAAGGCTCTCGATCTTCTCCTGATGAAAAGATCTGTCTCCCCTAAACTCTATTCTATATTCGAGAACTCGTATCGCAACTCTCTCGGCAAGTCAACTGAGATAATAAATCGTCTAAAGGAAATAGAAAAAAGGGGAAGGTACCAGACAAGAACGCTCGCCTGACTAAGTGCCCACTTCCCACTCATTCATGTACTTCTTCTGCTCATCGGTAAGCTTGTCTATCTCGATGCCCATCGAGCTCAGTTTCTGCTTCGCTACCTTCTCGTCCAATTCAGTGAAGACGTCATAGACCTTAGGACTGAGCTTCTTGTAATTCTCCGCTATGTAGACTGCCGCCAATGCCTGGTTGCAAAAGCTCATGTCCATGACCTCGCTTGGATGACCTTCAGCGGCTCCTAGGTTTACTAGTCTGCCCTCGGCAAGCAGATAGACGCTCCTTCCATTGTCGAGCTTGTATTCCACAGTGTTCTTCCTTATCTCCTTCTTGGCCTTGGCCATCCTCTCAAGGCCCTCAACGTCTATCTCGACGTCGAAATGGCCCGAATTGCAGAGTATTGCGCCGTTTTTCATCTTCCTAATGTGTGCGGTTGTTATGGTCCCTTTGTTTCCTGTGGCGGTAACGAAGATCTCTCCGACTCCGGCAGCCTTCTCAACCGTCATTACCTCAAATCCGTCCATTGTGGCTTCGAGGGCCCTGAATGGGTCAACCTCGGTGACTATTACCCTGGCGCCGAAACCATTGAGCCTCATGGCTATCCCCCTTCCAACCCATCCGTAACCCACCACAACCGCGCACTTTCCCGCGATGAGTATGTTCGTAGCTCTAAGTATTCCATCGATGGTGCTCTGGCCGGTCCCATACCTGTTGTCGAACAGGTATTTCGTCTTGGCGTTGTTGACTGCGATGACTGGATACCTGAGCTTGCCGTTCTTGTCAAGCACCTTGAGCCTGTTCACTCCTGTAGTTGTCTCCTCTGTACCTCCGAGTATCTTGAGCTCCTTGTGCTTTCCATGAGCGGCCGCATGCAAGTCGGCTCCGTCATCCATGAGTATGTCTGGCTTTATGCTCAGGATGCTCTCCATGTTCTTGTAATAGTCCTCGTTGCTCTGGCCCCTCCAGGCGAAGACCGAGATTCCCTCCTTTGCCAGCGCAGCCGCTATGTCGTCCTGCGTTGAGAGCGGATTCGATCCAGCAAGATAGACGGTCGCTCCGGCCTCCTTGAGAGTCCTGGCAAGGATTCCGGTCTCCTTTGTCACGTGAAGGACGGCGGCTATCCTGAGCCCCTTGAGCGGTTTCCTCTTGCCAAGCTCCTTTCCTATCTCCATGAGTGCGGGCATGTGAAGCTCAGCCCAAGCCAATTGCCTCTCGCCCTGCTCAGCAAGACTAATATCCCTGACCTTATAATCCATCGAACCATCTGAAGCAGTAAAAATCAGAGTTCTCCTACCCTTCTCTTCTGAGCCCTCTTTACCCTCTTCCTTCTCTTCTTAACCCACTTCCATCTCATCCTTCCCTTCTTCTTCCATTTCCTAGGTATGCTTCCCAAAGTGAACACCAACATTATCTCCTTTAATTAAGCACCATTACATTTATATTATATTAGCTACAAATACTCCCTATAGCGATATCCGTGATTCTATGAACAAGAAAGCCGTGGCAGCATTTGTCATAATCCTAATACTCCTTCTGGGCGTTTTCTACTTCACTCTTCTCAGGAACAAGTCCACAGGGCCAACGATAATAATAATAAAAAACAAGCCAACGACTAACAATTCAATCAGTCCGTCGACCAACACAATCACCCAAATAACCAATAAAACACCAACCCCTCCTTCCAATACACTCACACAGCCAAACACCACCCCAAACAAGACCATGACAACCTACTGCATCTCTTCTAGCGGAACGGTTGCGATACCAAACGGTAATTTCGGCACCGGAACCTATGCGGACTGGAACATCACCGGCCAAGGGTTCCTTAACGGATCAGGAAAGCCAGTTCCAACCAACCTGGCAGTCGCCAATGCAAACGACGGATATTCCGGAAGCAAATGGTCCAATTACAACGGCAGCTTCTTCGCATCAACCTACCATGGAGGAATCTCGCTAAGCCCGGGAAACCTAACCTCCAATCCATTCGAAGTACAAGAGCCATACCTAAACTTCAGGATAAGTTCCGCGGCAAGCTCCCTGCTCTACGTTGAACTGCTCTACAATGGGAAACCAGTCATCATAAACCACTACGACACCCTTAACGCAAGCGGCAACACCAATCCACAAAGCACATTCGTGAACGCCACCATGCCTCTGCTCAACTTTGTCTGCAAGAATGTGAGCGTAAGGGTCATCTCAGGCGTAGTAGGTTCGATATCCACCAAATACGACTTCATTGCCGTCGGCGACTTTGTCCAGAGCAAGAGCGCACTAAACACCCCCGGCATACAAATAAACAGCACGGTGGTAGGTAGTACTTCCTAAGTGTATGACCATGCCTTCACGGCTGTCAGTCTACAACACCCTCTCGCACTCCAAAGAGAAGTTTGTTCCACTGCCACATTCCAATCCCATGGAGGTGAAGATGTTTGTCTGCGGCCAAACGGTCTACGACGACGCGCATCTGGGCCATGCGAAGAACTACATAGACTTCGACATAATCGCAAGATGGCTCAGGCACGAAGGCTACAAACTCACCTACGTCCAGAACATAACCGACGTCGAAGACAAGATAATCGCAAGAGCCGAAGAGCGGAACATCCCAGCTGAGGGTCTCGCGAAACTCTACGAGAAACGCTTCCTGGAGGACATGGAAGTGCTTGGAGTCAAGCAAGACATAGACATGTATCCAAGGACCCACGACTACATAAAAGAGATAGCGATGCAAACGCAACTCCTTCTTGACAAGGGTTACGCCTACCTCTCGGACGGCGACGTATACTACGATGTGGACAAGTTCAAGGACTATACAAAGCTCTCCGGAATGAAGTTGGGCGAGCTGACAAGGCACAGGATAGAGGCGGAGGAGGGCAAGAAGAAGCAGTACGACTTCATAATCTGGAAGGCCGCGAAGCCCGGAGAACCGAACTGGAAGATAAAGGTAACGTACAAGGGCAAGGAGATCGAGCTGGACGGAAGGCCCGGCTGGCATATAGAGGACACGGCAACGACAAACGCGATATTCGGGCCCCAGTACGACATCCACGGCGGAGCCACCGAGCTAATCTTCCCCCACCATACGAACGAGATAGCCCTTGCGGAAGCGGCGTTCGGGAAGAAGCCCTTTGTGAAATACTGGCTGCACACCGGCGTGCTCAACATAAAAGGGCAGAAGATGAGCAAGAGCCTACATAATTTCATAACAATCAGGGACGCGCTAAAGAAATACGATCCGGAGGCGATAAGGTTCATGGTAGCATCAAGCCGCTACCGAAGCCCGATGGAGTACTCAGACATGCTGATGAAGAGCGCGGCGAGCAAGCTGAACTTCCTCTATGCATCCTTCGGAATCTTCTACAACATGAAAGAAGTCAAGGAGGCAAACACAGATTCAGAGGCGCTTGAGATAGCCAACAAACTGGAGAAAGATTTCTCTGTAGCGATGAACAACGATTTTGATACCCCGCTTTCACTTTCAGCCCTATGGGATGCAATAACGAAGCTAAGAAAGCTCGCCGAAGCCAACAAATCCATAGGCAAAGAGGCGAAATCAGTTGCGATAAGCAAAGTTCTCGAGTTCGCGAAGATATTCGGCATAATGGAGCACGACTGGTACAAGGAACCAATATCCGAGGAAGCCCTCGAGCAGATACACGCGAGGGAAGAGCTGAGAAAGGAAAAGAAATTCAAGGAAGCCGATGAGATACGAGCGGAGCTAAGCAAAAAAGGCATAGCGCTGGAGGACACCGAATACGGGCCGGTCTGGTATTTTGAGAAACGCCTCAAAAAGTCAAATTAAATTCATGTCATAAAGCATAAAAATACATCAAACCAATAGAAAACGCTTATTCGTTTAAAACAGGCAATCCAATGATCAGTCTCCATCAAATACTGGTATCCATCATCCTTGGCGTAATACAGGGGATATCAGAATGGCTGCCAATAAGCAGCAAGACCCAGATACTGATAGCCTCGCAGTTCCTCCTCAATCTCAGCTACCAGCAAGCCTATACCTTCGGGCTCTTCATGGAGATAGGAACCCTTTTTGCCGCGATAATATACTTCAGAAAGGAGCTGGTCTCGCTAATCAAGGTCTTGATAAGGAGAGGAACCCCAGAAGAAAGGAAACTCTTCAATTTCGTCTTGGTCTCCACCATAGTCACAGGCATAATCGGCGTCCCTCTCTATCTCTATGCTGATTCCCTTTCTAACGTCTACATAGGAATCCCGATGATGATAATGGGCATAATCCTCTTCATAGATGCGCTGCTCATCAAGTACGCAAGGACAAAGTATGCGAAGGAGTCAAACAGGCACGATCTGCATTCGCTCAGACTAAGGGACTATATCTTTGTAGGAATCGCGCAGGGAATAGCAGCCCTTCCTGGAGTAAGCAGGTCAGGCGCGACAACGAGCACCCTCCTGCTTCTAAATGTCGAGGCGAAGGAGGCCTTCAGGCTCTCGTTCGTCGACATGATCTTCGCAACCGCGGCAAGCATAGGCGTGACACTGGTCTTCAGCAGGCACACGGTCATGGGCATCATAGCACAAATAAACATTCTGGGGCTGGCAATAGCAATACTAGTATCAACGGTGATAAGCTTGTTCCTGATACGATTCCTCCTGAAGATAGCGGCAAACTCAAAGATAGTGTATCTTACATTCGCTCTCGGGTGCATCGCCTTGGCCAGTGGGATCATACTTACCATCTTCCACTGAGGAAAACCAACCCAATAACTCTCCCAATCCTCTTCCTATGCAAATCTTTGTTATCAAAAGAAGCCAAAGCTCACTAATAGAAGAATATAAATATCTTTATCCCTAAAGATATTAAATATGGCAGAAACAAAAATCTACATTGCAGACGAGGTGGATGCAAGACTCAGGGAGCTTGCAATGGAACGTTTTGGCTATGGCAGAGGGTCGATAAGCAGTGCTGTGGAAGAGGCAATAATACAATGGCTTAATACGCAACTTGAGATAAAGAATAAGATAAAAGCGATAACAGACGCAGCTGAGAAGGACAAGCATGTCATTGCCATACTTCTATTCGGCAGTTATGCCAGAAAGGAAAGGAACTACAGGGACATAGACATCGCAATCCTGATAGACAATGAAACCAAATCGTTCGATGAGCTGAATAAATATTCAGTAACAGGAAACTCCATAAACTTTGACATTTCAATACTCAATGACCTTCCACTGAATGTGCAGAGGCGCGTGCTTAACGAAGCTAAAGTCATTCACGTAAAAGACAAGAGCAAATTGTACGATTACAGCGTGCGGATAGCGGAGAAGTGGTCTGATTACGAGTACAGATTCGGTATCCTAAACGGTGAAATAAATGTTTGACAAGGAGCGCATAAGGGGGAAACTCTCAAGCCTTGAGACCTATTCAAAACGTCTTAGCACAATGACTCCAAAGAACATGGAGGCGTACAAAAATTCCGATATCATACTCAAGAGCGCTATCGAGAGAAACCTACAACTGATCAGCGATGCGGAGCTTGATGTCTTGGCACTTTTGTACAAAGGCCTAGAGCTTAAGCTCGGCGGAGATGACCTTTCATTGATAGAGAGCCTGTCAGCCAAGCTCAGCAAAAAGTGCATAAACAGGGTGAAGGAAAGAAGAACCCTAAGGAATCTGCTGATACACGCATATGTCGACTCCGAATACGAAAAGGAGTCATTTGAACAGGCGCACGATACCGGAGACGTAGCAGAATTTATAAAAGAGGTAAAGGAACTTCTCACATAACTTTCTAATCCAAAACTCCTCTTTCATTCTCTATTCCAGAATCATCTCAATTCTCTTCCTGTGCGAGCCCTTGTTGTCGAAACCAGCCAGCCTGAGCTTTCCTATCTCGCTTGTGTTAAGGACATGGGTGCCTCCGTCCATCTGGATGTCAAAGTTCTCTATCTCCACGACCCTCACAGTATCAAGCTTCTTGATGAGCTCCCTTCCAGGCTCTGTCTTAGCAAGAGAAGAATTCTCAAGCGCCTCCTCCTGCGTAATGAACTTGGAGTAAACCTTATGCCCTTCGGCAATTACGGCATTCGCATTGTCTATAATCTTAGCCGCAAGCTCCTTGTTCAATGCCGGAAGGTCAAAATCCACATGGGCCTTGTCAACATAGATCATCCCTCCCTTCCATCCCCCACCATGCCCTTTTTCGACTACAGCGCAGACCACATGTAGTGCCGTATGGTAACGCATGAGTGAGTATCTTCTTTCCCAATCTACTCTTCCTTTCAACTGCGAGCCCGCTTGAGACTCAAAAGTCTTGTCAAGAACGTGCACAACCTCCCCGTTTTCTTCCTTTACGTCTGTCACATTGTATTCCTTCTCACCGACCATTACCTTTCCGAGGTCATTCAGCTGCCCTCCGCTGGTCGGGTAAAACGCAGTTTGGTCCAAAATCACCCTATTGCCATCAATTTGCTTGACAACAGCATCAAATTCTTTGGTATACGCGTCCTCCCAATACAACTTTCTTGTCATCTAAACACCAAATCAGAGACTCTCTTTATCATCACAAAATCAGAATTACCTCGTCTCATCATCTATATCTATTTGCAAAGATGAAAATAAAAACCCCACTTTACGACATTGATGCAGGAACCGAGACGCCGAAATAAAATTCCGCATGCATTTTTTCTTCCCTGAAAGACAAAAGAGAGGGTATATCAACATTAGTAAGGTTCTCATTAATAAAACTTCCCATTGTTTTCAACACTCCACAGGCAAACCAAAAAGATATTTAAAATTATACGGCAATGCCTATAGGTTGGTGTATAGAATGGGAGTAGAGGGAGCATTGAAACTTTTGAAAGAGAACAACATAAGATGGGTAGATCTTCAGTTCACCGATCTGCCGGGCAGATACCATCACATAACTGTCCCTGTTTCTGATTTTAACGAAGAAATATTCAAGACGGGCTTCGCCAAGCTTGACGGAAGCAGCATAAGGGGCTTTACCTCCATCAACGAGAGCGACATGATAATGATGCCCATAGCCGACACCATGTCTCTGATTCCTTGGACTCCTGGCACAGCAAGAGTGATGGTGGAAATACATTGGGGTGGAGGCAAAGGGCGTTTCGAGAGAGATCCGAGAGGCATAGCCGAGGAAGCCGAGAAGTACCAGAAGAGCCTGGGCTACAAGAGCTTCTTCGGTCCTGAACCGGAATTCTTCATATTCGACAGAGTCAATCTTGATGTGGCAACCCCCTCCAGCGGGACCGGATACAAGATAAGCTCAACCGAAGCTCCATGGCAGGGAACCGGCGGATTCATAGTAAGGCACAAGGAAGGATATTTCCCGACCCCTCCGGTGGACCAGCAGATGGATGTAAGGCTAGAGACGGTAGACATACTGACCAACTACTACGGCTTCCAGATAGAAGCATCTCATCACGAAGTCGCAACAGCCGGACAAGGAGAAATCAACTTCAGGTTCTCGACACTGGTAGATACTGCAGACAAGGTCCAGACTCTCAAGTACGTACTCAAGAACGTCGCTGCCAAGTACGGCAAGGTGGCAACCTTCATGCCAAAGCCGATGTATGGTGACAATGGAACCGGAATGCACACCCACTTCAGCCTCTGGACAGCAGACGGAAAATCCAATCTGATGTTCGACAAGGACGACGAATACGCGCAGCTAAGCCAGCTGGGAAGATACGCCGTAGGCGGGGTAATCTCCCACGCAAGGGCGCTTTCGGCCATAGAATCCCCAACGGTCAACAGCTACAGAAGGCTAGTTCCTGGATTCGAAGCTCCAGTCTACATAGCTTGGAGCAGGTCAAACAGGAGCGCTGTAATAAGAGTACCAATGCATTTCAAGGGAAGCGAGAAGGCCAAGAGGATGGAATACAGGGCTCCTGATCCTTCCACGAACCCGTATCTTGCATTTTCAGGACTGCTAATGGCGGCGCTCGACGGCATAAAGAAGAAGACCGAGCCTCCGGCAAGCGTGGACGAGGACATCTACGAGATCGACAAGGCGAGGAGGAAGCAGATGGGAATCAAGGAACTCCCGGGCTCGCTCACCGAAGCGCTGGACGAGTTGGAAGCTGACCACGAATTCCTCAAGCCGGTATTCACTTCCTCGTTCGTCGAGAACTATGTGGACATGAAGAGGGACGAGGTAATCGCGCTGGCTCAGCATCCGCACCCCATGGAAGTCTACTATTACCTTGACTCATAAGCCCAAGGAGATATTCTGGCAAAGACCTGCATCTGCGCATCCTCAATAGTGGTAAGGGACGGTAAGGTCCTCCTTCTCTGGCACGAGAAGCTGGGAATCTGGCTGTATCCTGGAGGGCATAACGAAGAGGATGAGACTCCTGAGCAGACGGCGATAAGGGAGACTCTTGAAGAAACAGGAATGAAAATAAAGATAACCGACCCGGAAGAAAGGAAACTAATGAAATCGGAAGAAGCGTCCGAGCTTCCAAGGCCGTTCAAGATCCTACTAGAAGATGTTCCTTACAAAACCGGGCACCATACCCATTTCGACATGGTCTATCTTGCAGAACTTGAAAACGCCAGAGAGGAGGAAAACTTCGGAAAAGGAGAAGCCCAAAAGATGAAATGGTTCGGAGAGTCTGAAATAGACTCCCTAAAAACATTCGATAATGTAAAATGGGTCCTTCATCAGGCATTCCAATAATTGGCAATTCCCATAAACTCAAATATCCAAGAAGCCAGTCCTTCCGGATATTCACTTATTCACCCATCTCAATGCAACAGCAACAATTGCTGATAAGACCCAGAGAACGAATCTTAACTGAAAGCCGTAGATATACACATTCCAGACCATGGGAAGATCGGCTATCAAAAAGAATATCCCTATTAAGAAGAGGCTTTTGGTTATGTAATCATAATGGGACATGATCTCCCTTCTAAGGTCTCTGAAATTTCTCAGCCCAAGTATGTAAATTGTTCCAAGAGCTAACATCAACCCAGCAATATCCAATCCAAACAGGAACGAAGTGTATCCCAGCCTGCTAGAAGCCACTACTGAAACCGAATTAATCTGTACCTGAATGAAGAGATAAGGCTCCATCACGACCAAAAACAACATTATTATGTTTAGGCACATTTCCAGGGTCGTCTCCACTTTGATGAGTTCAAGTATCTTAGTGTATCTCAGCCAAATATAAATCAATATAAGGAAACTGAATGCAAATGTCAAAATGTTTGCCAAGACCAGCTGGGTATCCGAGGTGATGAATGTAAAAGTGCCTATGGAAAGCGCTATACCGAATACGATGCTGGATAGTGCTTCTATTGACTTCTTCTTGTTCTTGTTTAAGAAAAGCCTTTCCAATTCGGCTACTTCCTCCTTAGTCCTCTTTGATTGCAACAAAATACACCAGCTAAACACAAAGTAAAATCAAATCCGACTTAATATTAATCCATCATCTATTTAAGATATGGAGCTTACCGGCTGCATGTTTGAATTCAAGATTTCGTACTGCAAGAAAATGAATTCATTGGAGCTTCTCAGAATTCCTATATAGTAACTGGTTTTGGCATCATTCCTTTTTCTGGTCTACGAGCCCTCCTTCATATTTTGCCCAGTATACTACTTTGCCATTCTTCAAAATTTCTTCCTTTCCTGAAAACACAACAATTTTGCCTTTTGGAGAATTCCTATATACAAAACTGCCTTCTATGAATTCTTTCGGCCCCCTGTAAGGATTGTTTTTAGGACATGCTTTCAATGCCTTCTGTAAAAATTGGTATATCTCCTTCAGGTTAGGTTCTGTTTCTGAAACAGCTCCATAATAGACCATCATCCAAACTGGATATCCTTTATGGAACACAACTTCCCGCCCTCCATACGGCTCGCCGCCAAAGAAATTATCATGAACCTCCCATTCTCCCTTCTCGTAGCGAATACTTGTGGATCCATCACTTTCTTTTACCCAATTACTCTTATTATCAGATGCGTAGCCAGCTATATGTTCTTCGATAACAAATCCGAGTAATTCATCAAGAAAACCATCTTGTTTTTTCATCTCTGCCACCTTTCTAAATTAAAGTTTCAATCAAAATAGTCCCTATCGGATTCGAACCGATGTTTGCGGGTCCAAAGCCCGCCGTGCTTGGCCGCTACACAAAGGGACT
>CAZJZM010000003.1:0-37849 GCA_964550485.1 Microcaldota archaeon
GATGCTCAACACCTACCTTACCAACGAGGAAACAAATTTCCACGAGATGAGGATAAAAGACGTCAGTTCTTACCTTTCCACGTACAAGATGGACTATATCAAGCTGAAAAACGCTAAGGCGGAGTCCCTCAGCATGATGAGGACATGGATTCTCCCATCGCTTCTTAAGAACATAGCAATTTCCAGGCACGAGAAGATGCCCCAAAAGCTCTTCGAGCTCGACATGGTCTTCTACCTCTCCAAGAAGATCGCAATGGAAGAATATCATCTCGCTGGAGTGTCCGCCGATCCGAAATCCAACTTCAACAACATGAAAGGCGTCATCAAGTCCCTAGGATATTTCCTTCGCCAGGACTGGAAGATAACGAGATATGAGCATGAGAGTTTCATCAAAGGCAGATGCGCGAAGATAATCTTGGGGAAAGAGATGATAGGGCTGTTCGGCGAGCTGCACCCTGAAGTACTCAGCAATTTCGGCATAGAGGAGCCCACAGCCGCATTCGAAATCGATTTAACAAAAGTTGTCGGTACAATCACTTCGACAAGTGATTAGTTGTCAAGCCTAAGGATTCAAAGTGCAATGGAGTACCTGATGACCTACGGTTGGGCAATTCTGATTATAGCGATTGTCTTAGGTGCAATCTTTGAACTAGGATTTTTCAACACTGCAAATCTTGCACCTAAAGTTGCTGCAGGATCTTGCCAAGTCTACAGGCCCCAAGGTCCTGGAACTACTTCATTCATCAACACCGAAGGAGTCTGCAACAATGAGTTTCCGCAGTACGTCGCGCAGTTCAATGGAGCTGGTAACACCTATATCAATTTGGGAACTCCCGCAAGCCTCGAAGGATTGCAAGTTCCTGTAACAATAACGGGATGGTTTTATCAAAAGAGCCTTAGCGGAGGTGATGGTGATCAACCCATATATGCCGCATACCAAGTAGCGAGCGCCAACCAACTTTGGTCTATGGTAAGGATTGATTCTGGTACTCTGAAATATTATGCTTCAACTAGTTCCGGAAGTTTTCAAGGCCCTGGCAGTTTCAAACCAAGCCTTAATTCTTGGCATTTCTTCACTGTTGTTATAAGTGGAAGTATCTCTTCACCGGCCATAACTATCTATCTAGATGGCAGTTCCCAAAGTCTGGGCATTTCTACGCTTTCTAGCACGCCTAATCTAAATGTACCCATATATATTGGCGGGGACGCATCATCAAGCTCTGAACGATTTAACGGACTAATCTCCGGCGTCCAAATCTACAACACCTCCCTCTCGGCTAACGAGGTGACTGTACTGTACGATGAAGGAATAGGCGGAGACCCTCTACTCATCAACAATCTGGTGGGCTGGTGGCCCCTCAACGGCAATGCGAACGACTACTCCGGGAACCTCAACAACGGAGTTCCCATAAGCATGGTCTTTACAAGCTCTTGGACTTCAGGCTACACGGCCCCCTAATCTATAATATATTTTGAAATCCTACCTGCCAATTATAAATTCAATATCATCCTGGCTCAAACCCAGCAATCCTCCTATCTGCATCATCGCAGTTTCCTCTCCGAGGTCCTTTATCGATTTCTCGAAAACAATCTTCAACAAGGGCAGGTAGTCTCGTATTATCTTCCTTTTGTTTGTGTGGAGCTTATCCGAGAGTTTTTCCGCAATCTCGTTCAACGAGGTCCTGTCAACCTTTGTACTACCCATGTACCTTATCTTGGAGGGAAAGTTGTAGGGCTTGAGCATTCTCACATAGCCATCGTTCGACATCGCAACTCCCGAAGCGAGAAGCACGCTTACGTATCTCAAATAGCCCCAGTAATTCGTCCTGTTGGCCTTCTCATAGAATCTGCTCGCCTTGGCAAGGTTCTGATAGGCATCGTTCACTCCCTGTTTTGAAGTATACCTGTTCGGTATGTTCTCGTCCACCCAGTTAAGCACCATTTCGGTATCTACATTGCTTTTGGCAAGCGCATTTCTTGATATGTCGAAGTTTGCAGAAAGGAAAATCTTGTCCAGTACGCCAAATATCTCCATCTTGGTGTCCCTTATCCCTATATTTTCCATGAGCTCCTTAGGCGCACCTATCATTGCCTCCATATCATTCATGGCCCCTCTCACGTCACCGTTGGACCTCTTGGCTATAATCTCTATAATCCCATTGTCCATCTTTGCGTCCTCCTTCACCGCGATGCTTTTCAGGAGCCTCGATATGGTTTCCGTATTCACCTTCTTGAATTCTATCTTGTCAACAGCCCCTCTCAGGAAACGTATGTGCGGATCCCAGTAATCCTCGGCTGTGAATATCACCGGCTGCCTCGAGCTCTTCAGCAGCTGTCCTATCACCTTCTCAACCCCAACGTCATATTTCTTTGAAAGTTCGTCTATTTCATCGAGCAGTATCAGTATCGTTTTTCCAAAGAGCCCCTTGCTCCTGCTGGCAGGGATCACCGTCTTATTCAGGTTCTCTGCGTCCCTATAGTCGCTTGCCGTCAGTTCGAGCAGTTCGTAGCCATTGCTGTAAGCCAATGCCCTTGCCGCAGCCGTCTTTCCCACCCCAGATGGCCCTACTAGTATGATCGCCTTCCTATTCTCTCCCTTATGTATCTTCTCGGCAAACTTGCTTAGCGAGGCTATGGCGGAATCGTTTCCAACTATTCCATTCAATGTAGTAGGCGCATATTTTTCTGAGAGCAGAATAACCACCAATAAGATATAAATAGGGAAGCAAACAATAAAATGCTTGCTGCTTCGATCGTCTAGCTCGGTCAAGGACGGAGCCCTCTCACGGCTCAAACTCGGGTTCAAATCCCGATCGGAGCAAATACTAGTTCCCCATATCCTAATTTTATCTTTGTGGCTATATTTCAAGTAAAACTGGAGGAAATTCAAATTTATAGCCACAATGACATTTACTCACTAAGCTTACAATGAGAGATTAATGCTCTTTCAAAGATGGAATCTGAAACTATCCTTAACAAAAAGGTAGCCTTTCTTCTTTCCCACAGGGAGGATCAGAACCCCAACGCTTCCTTAACAAGTACTATGGTTATCCTGCCGGGCCTTTCCTTCTGCATGATTAGCACCTTGCTGACCGAGCTTCCAGGAATGTGGTAAACCTTCTTCACCCTCTCATCCTCCAACGGAAGTACATGCTCATAGATTCTTTTGAAGCCTTGATCAAGGTCCTTGACTATCTTCTGCGTGCCAACTACCCAGATCACATGTTGTGATCCATAGGAATATCCTGGAAGCTGGCTGCCTGAGGCAGACACTATCATCACTTTTCCGTCTTCGGTTACCGCATGTACGCTTCCCACTATCCATTCCGGAGCAGAGCCTATCTTGCTCATCTGCATGTGTTCCTTGTTCCTATCCATGGACATGAGCTTCTTTCTCACCGAATTATATTTTCCCGATTCATCAAGTTCGCTCGCAAGCCCTATCGCACTGGTAGTAGCCGAAGTAGCTGCAAGCACTTCAGCACCTTTTGGGATCAATCCGAGGGTTTTCCTCATGGCATCTTCGCCATTATCAGCTATGATAACTTCGAATCCGTTTTCCTTCAGTGCCTTCACAGTTTTTTCTACTGTCTCGTCATCCGCCAACTTCGTCCAATCCATGATTATCACAATATAACCTTGTAACTAAGATATAAATAATAGAATAAAAATAAAAAAAAAGAAAAAGAAACCGATTAATTGTTCTTTTCCAGCTGTTTTATTCTTTCAGAGACCCCCTTTGCCTCCTTCTCAAGCTCTTCTTTGTAGCCCTTCAGGATCTCCAATTTTTCTTCCTTCGTAAGGAAGTTTCTCATTCCGCTTCTCATTCCACCGCATTCGCTTCCATTGCATTCGTACATTTTTACACCTGTCCATATAGGACATCATATATTACGCAAGATAAGTATTTAAATATATAGTATGTCCTATACATACTGATGATGCTGTGAAGGAGAACTACGGATGCGATATGCGAGGGCTGCTATCGTTCCAGATACTCTGGTTGTTATCGAAGAAAAAGATGCACGGGGAGGAGATAGCACAGGAGATAGCAAAGCGAAGGGGGGACAAACCCAAACCCGGAACGCTTTATCCCGCACTCAAGGAGTTGAAGGAGCTTGACCTTATACGCGGAGAGCAGAAGGGCAAGCTTATCACCTACACATTGACAGAAAAAGGCAAGAGATCATTGACTAACGCAACAAGATATTTCTGCAAGGCATTCGGGGACATATTCGAAGGCGGATAGCTACTTTTAATAAACTGCCTAGCTTATTACTAATGTGAGCAAATGAATCTGATCTATGTCTACGGCCCGCCCGGAGTCGGAAAGTTCACGGTCTCCACAGAGCTTTCAAAGATCACAGGATACAAACTCTTTCACAATCAGCTAAGCATAGAATTTGTGAGGTCCGTTTTCCCATTCGGCGATTCCTCATTCAACAAGCTTGTCCTGAAATTCAGGGCGGAAACCATGGAGGAGGCCGCTCGCACGGGCGTCTCGGTGATATTCACATCCCTCTATGCGAAGGGACCCGGAGACAAGATAGTGAAGGATATAGAAAAAAGGGTGAAAAAACACGGGGGCAGAGTCTGCTTCGTCAGACTTTACTGCGACAAGGAGGAGCTCTTTAGACGGGTAAACAGCAAATCCAGACGTGGCTTTTACAAGATACACTCTTCTAGGCAACTGGAAAATCTCTTGAAAAGATACAATCTTCTCTCCCCAATGTCTTTTGAAAACAGCTTTGCGATAGACAACACAAGAATTCCGCCAAAGAAAGTCGCGAAGATGATAATCAAACATTATAATCTGAAGAAAGCAGACAAAAAAGATAAATAATTTCATCTACATATTAAATTGGTAATGCAATGGAACTTGATTTTCTAAAGTGGATAGGCCATGCCTCATTCCTGATCAAAGTCGGAAACAAGAACGTCTACATAGACCCCTTCAGGCTTACAACCGTCAAGGAAAGGGCTGATGTCATATTGATAACCCATCCCCACTTCGATCATATGAACACGGAAGACATAGCCAAAATCGCAGACTCGAAAACCGAGATCTTCGTCACAGAGGACAGCGTGGACAAAATAAAAGTTGGAAAGGTAAAGGGAACCGAGCCGAACAGGGAATACTCATCAAGCGTGATAAAATTCAGCACAATCCCCGCATACAATGTGGTAAAGGAGAGGCTTGACAAGCACCCCAAGAAGAACAATTGGGTTGGATACATTCTCGAAGCGAACAACATGAAGATTTACCATGCAGGAGACACGGACTTCATACCAGAGATGGAGGAGATAAATGTAGACCTAGCACTAATACCGATGAGCGGTACTTATACTATGGATCCGGACCAGGCAATCGAAGCGGCAAATAAAATAGATGCCAAAGCGGTGGCTCCCATGCATTACCGAGCTGTCCTGGGCCTAGAAAAAGCAAAGGCCGCCGAAGAGAAGTTTAGAAAAAATGTAAAGAACGGGATTATACTGAAAGAGGTTCAAGAACCTTTAGTATTCTGAAGTTTTATCGCCTTATCTGCTAATTCCAATAATTCTGCAGGGCTAAGCGTGAAGACCCTCTTTTCTGCAGATCCTATCTCTCTGGCGATTTCGTCCATTCTCTCCTTGGTCTCGCCGAAGTGGGCCCTTGAGTCTATGAAAGCTTTCCTGACTGTCCTCTTCTTGTGCTGCATCAGCACGCCTATCACTCCTTCCTGCTCCTCGGTGAGCCTGATTCTCTTTGGCTTTACATAGATGACCTCTGAATCTATCTTCGGCACAGGGCTGAAGTTCCCCTTGGGCACGTCCATTATCTCGCTGATGCTCAGCGAAAGCGCCGAGAAGACGCTCAGCTTGGAGTAGTTCCTGGTTCCCTCCTTTGCCAGCATATGTTCCACGAATTCCTTCTGCAGGCAGAGCACCGCCTCCTTGCCCTTCTCGCAGAGCCAGCCTATCACCTCGCTCGAGATGTTGTAGGGGATGTTGGCTATCACTATGCCTATCTCGTCGGGATCGAGCTGCTCGTCGGTGAGCTCGAGGAAGTCTGCGTGAATGAGCCTGAGATTGGGGAAGTCGAGGCTCCGCTTCAGCTCGTCATAGAGAAGGCCATCCTTCTCGACTGCTATGACCTTCTTTGCCCTCGTGCAGAGCTCCTTCGTCAGTATGCCGTGGCCGGGGCCTATCTCCAGCACGACCTTCTCGTTGGCGTGCTCAGCCTCACTGCAGGCCACGTCCCTGTTCATCAGGAAGACCTGGCCTAGCTTCCTGGCTTTGAATTTTCTAAGCATGCTTCTACTATGCTCCTGACATTTATAACGGTTTCTCAACTGACGGCACGAAGCCGGAATCAGCATGTATTTATAAAGAGAGTATCCCATTATTTGATTGGCGAATCCCGATGAAAGCCCAATCAGCGGTCGAATTCCTGACCACCTACAGCTTCGTTCTGATAATCCTAGCTGCGGCCATCCTGATAATCTTCACCTTGGTTGGAACCACAAGAACCGAGATAAAATCGCAATGTGTCTCGTTCAGCACGGTCGCGTGCAATTTCATGGACTTCTACTCGAACAAGGCGGCCGGCTATTCCATCGCAACGTTTTCAATCACAAATTCGCAGAACGCGCCGATAAGCGTGGCAAACATCATCGTGACACTCAACCAAGTCAACTTTACAGGTATATGTGCCCCAAATTTTCTCTACCAAGGAGAGGAGGGAACCTGCATATCCAACCTTACCGGAACCCTCGCGACGGGAGCTCCCGTTCAGGGGTTCTTCGCAATAAATGCGGGATTCTGCAACTCGCTGATCAACTCTAGGACCTTCAACTGCACCCAGGGCGTCTCCTATTCCGGTTCTTTCTATGCCTATTCCGAGCCCTTTCCCACAACAATATACAGCGTGGTTGCTGGGATAAGCAATTCAAGCAGCCAGCTGGCGTCCTACAACAGCGTACCGGGCTTCCCGCTCAGCAACTTTATAATCAACAACGGGGACTGGGTACCGAAGATGAACAGCACTTCGATAGCATATGCCTACGGAACCACCGGATGGACCGGCAATTACTTCGGGATCGGCGCCTCCGCCTTTCCACAGAGCCTGTATTCTATGAATAACAACGTGATCTCCTGTTCCCCAAGCTACAATTCAATCCTATCCTTCGCCTATACTGGGATATACCTGCCTTCTGCCACTTCGCTGACCTTCAACGCCTATGCGGACAATGCCATAGCGGCATGGTATCTGCCACAGGGTTCGAGCACATGGAACAGCATATACGGAAGCAGCTACTGGCCCGCGAGCTCAAACGGTCTTGATACCGCCAGCGCGACCTTGGGAAAGGGCCTTGACAGCATAGCCGTAGAGTGGGCAAACACCTGCGGCCCTGGGCTTCAGGCCTTCCAGATCTCCGGCAACAACGTATGATCACTTAAGGAGCGACTTTTCGATTGCGGCTATGTCCTTGAAGGAGCTCAGCTGCCTTCCGGCTTCATCATCGGAATTGAAGATCTCTATTCTGACTCCGCTCCTGTCTGCGCTGTCCAGCAGTGCCTTTATCTCCTCATTGTTCAGGACGGAATCGTTGACCAGTATCACGCCAACCCTGTACTCACTGAGCGCGGCCCTTATCTTCTCCAGTCCCGACACGGCTCCGCTGGTCCTTATTCCCCTGAAGAAAAGGTCAAGGTACTCGAACTCCTTCTTGACATGCTCGCTCTCGAGAAGCTTTGAGACCGCCTCGCTTTTCATCACCTCCCTTATTCCAGACCTCTCGGCATCGGCCGCCGCAACGTAGACAAGCCTCTTCTGGATATGGATCTGGTTTGCTTCTATGAACTTCTTTATGTCGTCTTTCATGAAGCCTGGCCCTGCTATTATTACGATCTCGACATCCATCCTCTCAATAGTGGCAATTATATCCTTGAAATAGAGCTCCAGCTGCTTGCCGAAATCCTTCTCCTTCATCTTCTTGCTCAGATTGCTGTAGAGTTCTCCTGTAAGGTCGATGCCGTACCCTCTCACATAAGCGATGGTCGCCTTCTCGTCGTCCATGGCTATTATTCCGAGCCTGGGCCTCTTGGCTTCGACCACCGCTTGCTTTATCCTGCGTATTATGAAATCGCTCCACGCCCCCTTCTCAATCTCGATCATGTCGCCGGGGCCTATGCTCAGGGTGTGGTAGCTGTTTATCCTTATGTACTGCTCCGGTCTTCCCTCGAGTATCTTGCCCATCAGCCTCAGTTTTCCGGCTCCCTTGTCAAGCTCCGTTTTCTCGACTCCGAGTTTTATGAAAACCTCCTTCTGCTCTCCCACATCACCCTCGTCGGCCTTGAAGCGTCTGTAGCTCTTGGAACTGACTTTGTCTCCCACCGAGATGATCATCGCAAGAAGGTAGAGGTCCTCGAACGACTCCGGCACTAGCTTTACGACGTTTACCGCTTCGTAGAACTTTACCGATTTCATGGGATGGCCTTAAGCAATTGGATGCTATTTATTAAGCATTGTCAGTTATATTAAATTATGTCACTGCCTGCCAACCTGGTATCCCTATTACAGGGGATAATGACCGGTGCCGGAACAATAATCACAAGCTTCATGTACAGCTACGGCTATCTTTCATTATTTGTTTTGATGACACTCGAATCGGCTTCGTTTCCGATACCAAGCGAAATCGTTCTTCCATTGGCAGGGCTTCTCGCGGCGAAGGGCGTTTTCAACGTTTACCTCGCATTTGCGATAATCCTTTTTGCCGGGATAGTTGGGATAACGATCGACTATTATCTTGCCTACTGGCTGGGAAAGGACGTGGTCTACAAGCACCTCAGGAGTTTTCATATCAAAAAGGAGCATCTGGACGCCTTTGACGAATGGTTCAACAGAAATGGGACATTCACGGTCTTCATCGGAAGGCTTCTCCCTGAGATCAGGGGCCTCGTAAGCCTTCCCGCAGGGTTTGCGATGATGCCCAAGAAAAAGTTCTATGCCTACTCAATAGCGGGAATGGGAATCTGGGACGCAGCCCTCCTCACATTTGGGTATTATGCACTAAACGCGCATAACGCCTATGTGGTGATGGTAGCGATTGCAATATTCGCAATAGTGATATACGCATTGTATAAGTTAGGTACTAGGACAAGAAAAATCAAGCCTGCTGCTGTTGCTGCTTCCCTATCTTGAGCCGCTGGGCCTCGAGCTCCTCCTTGGTCTCGGGCTTCCTCACTATTATGTACTTCTGCACCGTCTTTATCATTATGGCTATGGCGCGGTGGATGTCTGCCTCCGTCTTAGAACCCGTGCAGATGACCTTGCCATTCTTGAAAAGCAGGAGGGCCGTCTTCGGGTCGTGTATCTTGTAGATCGCTCCGGGAAACTGCTCAGGCTCGTAGTCGACGTCAGGCGATGCCTTCGCTATCGCGTAAAGGTCCAATTCTACACCGAGTGCTGCGCTTGCGACTATGTTCTCAATCTTGAAATCTGGCCTAAGCATTATCTTCCTTCCTTTCTTGGCTGTACTTTTAGGCATATAATCACTCTTTAGATATGCGGTGAAGGTATTTAAATGTGTTTCTCCTAAAGATAAAGTGATTCAATAGAGTTAATGTGAATACTATGAGCTCGTCAAAAGGACTCTTCTCAAGGAGGACAAGGAAGCTTTCAAGACATATCAAGCCATCTGAGATGGGGATAAGCATGAGGATCAAGGAGTTCGAGAACGGAAGCAAGGTAATAATCATGCCCAGGAGCACCTACAACAGGAGCGTGCCCCATCCGAGGTACAAGGGAAGGACTGCGGTGGTTTTGGGAAAGAGGGGAGACGCCTATGTTGTCGAGATGGAACTGAGCAAGTCGACGAAGAGAAGGCTGGTAGTCCCGCAGATGCATCTCCAAAGAGCCTAAGCTACATACTCATTAATAATTTATTTACCTGCTCCTGTTATGAATATCTCTTGATGGTCATTGTTTAAGATAAATCCTATCTGCTCAATACTAAAGTAGAAATTTGGCTCCATTACTTTATTTTCAACTGAAATCCTTGAAGAATAACCTCTTTCTGCCCTTCTTTTATTCGTATCCGGTTGCAACTCAAATTTCCATTGGAAAAAAGTTAAATTATCTTCATGTAACTTATAAGGAAGCATGTTGTAATATTCTTGACGTGGCAGTGCCTGAATTATCTTAGTATCTGAAATTACCTCAGTCATTACGCCGGTGAACCTGCCTCTGTCATTACTCCAGATAAATCCTGTTCCCTGTGCACTAAAAGTGACCCTTGCCAAAGCCCCCGTATCTAAGTCTGTAGCTATCATATATACGCTGTCATCTCCCAGCTTGAGATTTCCTAGCTTAAGCTCAATCAGAATCCTGTCTCCCTCATTAACCGGCCCATTAAACTCCTTGTATTCAAAACCTTTTCTTCCACCAAAATCCAGAACATTTTTGTTTTTGTCATCCCATATCTGGAAAACAAGTTTAAACTTGCCATCTGCTATAGTATATGCAAGGCCGGCCTGGTACCACCATCTTTCTTCTGTAAGACCATTTACTTCATATGCTATCAGACGGACATCCGCCTTTAATGCTTTAATCTGATATTTTAAATCTTGGATTTTGAATGTTGGATTATTTGCATATTCGTATCCCTGTTGTACATAATATAAATCTCTGTCATTTTCCCTAGAGGTCGGACTACTTACTACCAACACACTTCCTAAGATAGCGACTCCGATTGCTGCCTTTCCTAAATATCTCTTAATCTTATCCGAATACCTACTTCTGCTCCGTATCGCTTCTATCTTTTGGCCATAACTTATATTACTAACGTTAAGATTAGATGGTTCTGCTTCTTTTCTCCCCTTTGCAATCATATACTCTTACACTAATATTAATACTCAGATATTTAAGTCTTGATTGGCATAAGGCCTTCGCAGTCCAAATCCAGAAATAATCAGATCCTTTTATCCAAACAATAGACATGTATTTCGAAGCTCCAACTTTCTATTTTCTTCTTTTCAATTAGATGTTTGATCTACTATGAGCTTTTTTCAGGAATATTATATATCATATCCACAAACCTTTTCTGCTCGCTACTCCACTCTTTGTTGCTCTTTTTCTTTATATAATCAGCATAGAATTTTATAAATTCAAGGTTACTTCTATGGTTTCTCCTTTTCTCTTTTCTTAGTTCTTTCAGCGATATCTTAGGTCTCAAGGTCTTCACCAAGGCTTTCTCTGACAACTGATTTCTTTATCTTCATTGCCTTTATATAATACTTAAGCTCTTCAGGATTTAAATACTCTTTCAATACTCTGTAAAGGTGCGCCGCATCGTCCAAGTCCTTATCGCTACCCAAGAACAATTTGTAAGCGATCTGTGATTCTAATTCGGAAGTGTTTATGATTCCATGATCAAAAGCCACCTTTATCTTGTTTATTAATGCCAGTTCTCCTAAAGTTTCTTTAGGAAATTTCAGTTCGAAGTTTGGGAAGATATTCCCATGAAAAATTATACGTAGAGAAGAACCCTCTCTAAGTAGTTCATAAGCATCCTCATTGTTTTCTGCATTCATTATGCTAAAATCTTTAGTTTTCAAAGAGTCGAAGAAATCAAACAATTCCTGTTTATTCCTTGGATTTATGAACAGATCCACGTCCTCCGTAGTTCTGCTTCTTCCGAAAAGTATTGCAACATAGCCGCTTATGATAACATAATCAAATTTTATCAAGCTTACGAAATCCAATACAAGCTTGTCTAAGGCATTCAGCTCTTTGTTCTTTAAATAGATTGTCTTGCCTTTTCTTTCTATTTCCACAGTATCCCCTCCCAAAGATATAATCAGTTAATCTGTATACTAAATAATCTGAAATATCATCTGATTTGCGGATGCATCGGCCTTGTGAGAATATAGAATCTGCTTTCCCCTTTCAATTCCATAAGTACTCGTTCCATCAGGAGTTTTACTGGATCCTGGAGCAGCGCGACCCTTTGCGAAATGTCCGCAAAGCTCTCGAAGGGCTTCTCCTCCCTCGCCTCGAGTATCGCCTGGAGGTGCTTCTTCCCTATTCCCGGGAGAAGTTCCAGCGTGTGCATCCTTATGTTGAGGGGCGAGGCGTTGTTGAAGAAATCCACAAACCTCTTCTCGTCTCCCCTTATTATCGAGGCTATTGAAATCGGAAGCTCGCTCCTCGAACCTTCAGTCAGGTTTTCGTACGCGAGCCTTGATTTTATGAGCGAGATCTTGTCCCTGACTCCCTTCCCTATGTAAATCCGCTCCTCGGTGCGTATGTCGGTGACCTTTGGAACCGCCTCAAGAAGGGTGAACCTTGTCTCTCCTATCAGCTGCACTATAGGCTCAGACCTTACAGAAAAAGACTTTCCGGTTGGGAGGTAGTCGAGAACGTGGGCATATTCTTCCAAATCTCCCCCTGTTCTCTGTTCCATCTCTTGCATGCTATTACCCAAATCCGCACATTTACCCCTTGCTTCTGCTGCTTTCTACTATCGCGAATGCCTTGTCCGCTATCTCAGGCTCCAGCGCCTTCTTCTCGTTCGCAAGTATGTGCTTGACCTGAACGACGTCCATCGGCATAACGTTTATTATTGAAACGGCGATCTTCTCGCTTATCCCGAGCTCCTCCAATTGCTTCTTCATCTTTTCCGCCGCGTTTACGGTAACCTTTGAGAACTTCTTCGAGTAATCAAGCGCCAGTGTCTGCTCGTATCCGAATTCCCCTTCCTTCTCCCTTTTCTCAAGGATCTCAAGGGCTTCGGAGAGCGGCACTATCTTCACCGTCTTCTCGTTCTTCACTGCCATAAATATCATTCACTATATATCTGAAGGGTAGAATATAAACCTTTTGTTTGGACCGATGATATCGGTTTTCAGGAGGAGTTTGATTACGGTCCGAGCTTGGCCTCATGCGTATAAGGCACTAAGCAAGATATAAATTAATGTGCAGTCAATCCAATACGGTGCAACTTTGGAAGGAATGGACGCCCATACTGCCTATCAGAAAATACTCTTCGAGCTTAAAAAGCATATCTCCGGAGACGAGGCGGTCTTGGAGCTGATGTTCATCACCGTGGTGGCCGACGGCCATGCGCTCCTCGAGGGGGTTCCCGGAGTCGCGAAGACTACGATAACAAAGGCGCTTGCGGACACCATACAAGCCGATTTCAAGAGAATACAGGGAACCCCGGACATAGGCCCGAGCGACATAGTCGGATACACCTACCTCGATTCGAAGAACGAGACCGAGGTAAGCAAGGGTCCCGTTTTCACCAATATCCTCCTTTTCGACGAATTGAACAGGACCCAGCCTAGGGTGATGAGCGCGCTCCTCGAGACGCTTGAGGAAAGGCAGGTGACTCTGGGCGGCCAGACAATGCAGCTTCCAAAGCCGTTCAACGCCTTCGCCACGCAGAACCCGCTCAGGATAGAGGGAACCGAGCCGCTTCCGAAGGTGCTCGCAGACAGGTTCATAATGCGCATACCGGTCGATTATCCTTCAAGGGAAGACGAGGGCATGATGCTCAGGCTCAAGGAGGCCGAGGCCAAGGTGGTGGTGAACAAGGTAATAGACACTGAAGACATTGTTAGGATACAGAACGAGGCCAAGGCGGTGACCCTTCCCGATGATGTCAAGGACTACATAACCGGACTGGTCGATGCCACCAGAAAGGACATACACGCGGTGATGGGCGCAAGCCCCAGGGCCGACATAGCCTTCATGAACTGCGGCAAGGCCAAGGCGCTCATAGAGGGAAGGAAGGAGGTCAAGTGGGAGGACATAACCTTCCTCGCAAGGCCGGTTCTCAGCCACAGGATGACGGTCAGGTCCACTGGAGGAATCGGGGTGCTCGGGATAATAGATGGAATAGTGGCGATCTATGGCAAATGACTGCTCTTTGTGCCTAAAACAATCCATTCCGGAAAACATCTCCAAACGACAGGAACACACTAAGATTTAAATATCTGAGCTTAGTTACTACTAACTGGGAATTAATATGATAGGAATCTTCAAGTACCTAAACAAGATAAAGACTGCGGTTTTTGTAGCTACGCTATTTGGCATCATCGCAAGCGTTCTGATACCTGGAGTGCAGGCTGTTAACGGCGGCGGCTCGGAACTTCAGGATGTGCTCTGCGGGATCATAGCGGCAATCGCAACAGTAATAGGCGTGCTTGCAATCTTCATGTTCGTACTGGGCGGAATTCTCTACGCATTCGCACACTTCCTACCGGCGGCAGGAAACCTCAAGGGTTCCATGCAGGGTTGGGGAATGGGAGTGCTCATGGGTGGAATAATAATGATCATACTCTACGTCCTGGCGCCTTTCATCGTTGGTACCATACTTGGGTTCAGTACAATAGGCAGCACCAATGCTTCCCTGCCTAGCGTCGGAGGAGCAACTTGTGCATCAGGGGCATAAGAAGCATACCTATGCCATTCCAAGATATCGATAGAGAAATTATTGCCGCTTTTTAGCGGCATTTGTTTTTATTCTCTTTTTATTCTCTTCTTCTTTCTTACGGGCCATTTTACCGATAATGAATTCGTTTAATGAAAGAAAGAAGGAAATATCCTAGTTCTAGAAAAGTTCTTTAAATGGCGATTTTGGATAAGTTTAAATATCTGAGCTTAGTTACTACTAATTGGGAATTTACATGATAGGAATCTTCAAGTACCTAAGCAAGATAAAGATGGCGATTTTTGTAGCTATGCTATTGAGCATTACTGCAAGCGTTCTGATACCTGCAGTGCATGCTGGTACTACGAACGGCGGCGGCGAAGAACTTCAGGATGTGCTCTGCGGGATCATAGCGGCAATCGCAACAGTAATAGGCGTGCTTGCAATCTTCATGTTCGTACTGGGCGGAATTCTCTACGCATTCGCACACTTCCTACCGGCGGCAGGAAACCTCAAGGGTTCCATGCAGGGTTGGGGAATGGGAGTGCTCATGGGTGGAATAATAATGATCATACTCTACGTCCTGGCGCCTTTCATCGTTGGTACCATACTTGGGTTCAGTACAATAGGCAGCACCAATGCTTCCCTGCCTAGCGTTGGAGGGGCAAGCTGCTCGTCTAACGGCAATCTCGGCAACCTGAACAACGGGCCAGCATAACCAACAATCGCCGATCTGCTCAACAATGAGGGATTCTGGCCATGATGAATGGCCATTTGTTTTTATTTCCTTTTTCTCTTTACTCTCATAGGGGCTAATAAATACATTTTTATTACTTAACGTGCACATCATTAGCGTGAATTCATGGGAAGCGTAATCGAGGACTCATACGAGACATACTTGTCCAATCTCAACCTTGTTCTGCTCTTTTCTATACCATTCATAATAGCATTTGTGATACCCCTATTTGCCCCACTTCCCACATACATCAGTCTGGGAGGGATCTTTCTCAGGAGCGCGAGCATCTTCACCAACCTAAATTTCCTAGGCCTTGCGGTCATCATAGTGGCGTTCTTCTTCTCACTCCTCTTCATAAGCTTCGCCTTCGTAGCCATAAGCCTCATAGTCAAGTCCAGAAGGACTAGGCTGAAGATAGGGCAGAGGGCGATACAGGGCATAGAGAAGTACATAGGAAAGGTCTTTCTGGTATTCCTTTTATATGCCATAATCCTCTCCGTAGCAAACATACTGGGCTATTACCTAGGCATCGAGGCGCTTCTTACAGGAATAGTAGGGTTCTTCGGATTCATACCATTTTTCTACGCGCCGAGTGCCATAGTGGTTGACGAACAGAAGATCGGAAGGGCATTGAAAAACAGCATCAAACTGGTTGCGAAGGAGCCGCAATACTTCATACTCTGGTTCATTCTCATAAGCATAATCCTTTCTGTAATCTCAGTAGTCTTCATAGCCCTTGCCGGAACCTTCTGGTCAAGGTATATAATCCTGGTCATAAGCTCGCTTTTTGTATTGCCATACTTCGTAATCTTCCAGGCGGAGGCCTATATGAAAAGATTCGCGATTCTCAGGCATTAGAACAACGAGCCATTCAAGAATATACAGTACTATTTGTGGAATTCACGGCCTTGGCGTGTATACATTCCATCCGTATTCACTGTAATTTAAGAAATAATATTCGTCCGTGGCATTTATTATATCAGGATAGTTGGAAAGCCTTCCTTCAGAGGAAGAGTAATTAGGAAATACTACCGCTGCAAACTTATGCGTGGAGATATCAGATATTATCTGCGCATCGTTCCATACTCCCTCATTTTTCATCACCCAGAACATGCTAGGCTCAAAGAGAACGGTTTTATTGGCAAAGATGGCAACATCAGGGGTTTCCGCAAGCATGGGACCATCTAAATTTCTAAGGCTCAGCCCTACGAGTGAGGAACCACTAGGCGTTTCTGAAAAGAAGGCATGCATTGAGATGGATGCAAGGCCGTAGATAAGAAGAAGGGTCACAAACGTGTTGAAGGCTACTATTGGGATTGGCTTGTGTCTACTCGAAATAAGTTCGGTAAAGGCCACCGCAGAAGTTATACAAGAGATACAAAAGACCGGAACAAAGTAGATATAATCGGAGCCTATTTTGAAGGCGGACAACGAAAAGACAGAGAGCACAACCAGGGTTATCGAAAGCAAAGACTTCGGTCTTTTGTATATATAATAAAGGGAAAGTGGAATCAAGAGCATTATTGGTGTCTCGAAGAAGAAGTTTTCTACATTGGTCAAAAATATATACAATGATGGGGGCGTTATGAGTGGAAGTACGAAGACAGAGAATACAAAGCGGCCATCCGTAATGAGATTAAGCGGCAACACGATAAGAATGAAAATTACGGAGAAAATCGCCGCAAAAAACATACAATCCTCAAATCTCCTGTTTATCAGGAGGTATGCTACTATCGCCGCGAATATCTCAAGTGCACTCTGTCTAAAGAGAAATGCTAATCCAAGGGCCACTGCCGCATAAAGAAGAGATTTCCTATCCTTAGAATAGATGATGAAAAAGAGCGCCACAAGATCGAACAAAAGCTCAAACATTATCGGATTCGGACTGATTCCAAAATAAAGAACCAGAGTAGAGGAGAGGAAGAGCAACGGCGCAAAGATGCCAAATAATTTATCTGAGCCTATGGTCCTCTTTGTTATTAAGTACATAAAGGCTCCGATAAGCATCGTAGCAAAGAAGGTAAGTGACCTAGAGTAAAGATAAGGCAGGCTTGATGGCAACAGGTCCCTGAATAAGTCTATCAAAAGGTAAAACAGGGGCGGGTAGTATGTTATCAGATAAGGATAGGTGCTGAAGCTTTTGTAAAGATAGCTGATCTTCATTATCGAGACTACGCCTTCGCTGTAATCAATGCTATAGGGCCAGAATATGCTCTTGACCAGAAAGAAAATATTCAGAAGCGCAGCTATTCCAAAAAGTAGTAGAAGCCCAATCAACAATTTTCTATCACTTTCCTTCATTGTTACACATTTTAGCGTACTAAGGCTAAAAATGGATACGAAATGTTATTATACCACCATATCCATATTTTATCATGGATAAAAATATGCTAGGGCTTACATACGAAGCCTTCAAAAGCAACATCACTCATCTTAATAAGCCCTACAAATTAAACTTTGCAATAACCATGAAGTGCCAATCAAGGTGTCTGACCTGCAACATATGGCAGCTAAAGCCCGAGAACGAACTTACCCTTGAAGAAATAGGGAAATTCGCGCAGAAGAACAACTTCTTTAGATGGATAGGAATAACCGGCGGGGAACCATTCCTTAGAAACGATATTGTGGAAATAGTAAGGGCCTTCAAGGAGAATTCAAAAGGCCTTTTTCTCTTGACGATACCCACCAACTCACTATGCAGGGAGGAGAAAATACTGGAGAGCGTGAGGGAAATGGCCAAGATGAAGATACCTAAGATAGTCATAACGGTGAGCCTGGATGGCCACAAAGAGATGCACGATAAAATAAGGGGGGTGCCTGGAAATTACGAAAAAGCAATAAGCGTTTTTAGGGCGCTGAAAAAAGTCTCCAAAGAGTACAGGAACATCTCCACCGTCTTTGGGTACACGATAAGCGGCATGAATAATGGCAACTTCATGGAGAACTACAAGAAACTCAAAGTGGACGTGCCTGATCTAGAGTTCAACGACTTCCACATAAATCTTGCCCAGACCTCAAGCAACTACTACAGAAACGAGGGCAATACAATGGACTTCAACAGAGAAGCCGTGCTGAAGGACCTGAATGACGCCTATTCCGGCAGAAGCCTCAGTCTAAATCCGATGGAACTGGTTGAAGCGTCCTTCCTCAAGAACCTCATCAAGTTTGTCGAGACCTCAAAGGCGCCGATAAAGTGCAGGAGCCTCGATTCCTCCCTCTTCCTTGACAATTGGGGCAATGTCTATCCGTCCATAATGTGGGACTACAAGATAACCAACATAAGGGAGATAGATTACGATCTATCGAAGGCCTGGAACAACGAGAAGGCGCTTGAGGCGAGGAGAATAATAAGGAACGGAAACGACCCGCAGCACTGGACATCATGTGAAGCCTATCAGTCAATTCTGGGCAGTGCCTACAAGATATTTGGATGAGACGATAGGTCCGCAAACAATAGGCATATTAATGGCATGAGCATGGTATTTTATATCTCACGAACTTATAGTCTAAGAGGGCGGAGTAGCTCAGCCCGGTTAGAGCGCTAGGCTCATACGCTAAGCTTTATGAGCGACGAGCATTTATGCGATGACTGCTAAGAAATCTAGAGATCGCGAGTTCAAATCTCGCCTCCGCCAAACAGCTTTTTTGTCGCTAGACAGTGCCCGAGACAATCTGCGCAAGCTCGGTCTGATTTATGGTGAAGTTGTTCGCTTCTATTTGTACAGATAGGACATAGCCGTCCTTCCATCCTATCAAGGCTTGGTAGCTCTGCGTGCTGTTCTGCTGGCTTTCATAGGTGTAGTTCAGTCCACTCGCAACTCCATGGGTGATGTCCGGAAGTGTTGGAAACGTGGATTCGATCGCAGAAGCCATAAGCGTAGACATGTTTGACGCATTATTGGTCTGGATGGCCGCATAGATGATGCTGGCGTTGTTTGTGCCTGAACCGAAGGCGAAGGTCGTCCAGCCATTGGTCACATTTCCGGCAAATGCCGGAACCATCGACTCCAGGAAGGTCAGGTTGTAAGGGGACGAGTAGTTGTATATGCTCGCCGTGCTGTAGTTAGCGGTGTAGTTGACTATTGTGGTTCCCAGAAGCTCCTGTGCGTTCGAGACGCTGAGGTAAACCGGCGAGGCGTTTGACTGTGGCAGGTTTGTAGCAGGAAGATTGCTTCCGCCTGATCCGGCCAAAAACAAAACACCGATTATTACTACAACAACAATCAGCGCAGCTAGGTAAATCATCATGTGGCTGTTCTTTTTGCCAGATGCCTGGGACTGCTGTGTGGAACTCTGGTCGGACTGTGCTGCGGAAGTTGCCATGGAAACAATACTAATTGCACTATATTGCTTAAAAACGCATCGTTATGTTTCGGTTTTAATCAGATCTACACTGACCGGACTTGAGTAATAAATGTAGTTCTTGTTGTAGATCATCAGCTGCGAGACCGTAACCGAGTCGTTTATGTCTGTTTCTAGTTTTATGCTGACAGGATAGGTGGAATTGGATGGATTTAGGTAAATCCGGTTGGTATTCACCTCGCAGGGGTAGACCTCTCCTTTGCAATCGACCGCATTGCCTATAAAACTATAATTATAGGCTCCTAGGAAGCCTGAACCCTCCTTGCTTGTTTCAAACAGCAATAAAGACAGGGTGCCGTTTGCCAGATTGTGGTAATTGATAACGGCGGTGTAGCTCTCCACGCCGGTGCTGTTGTTTAGCGATAGTTTCTCATTGGTTACCGAGAGGCTGAAAGCCTTCGAGTACTGATAATGGGAATATAAGACAAAGCCAGCGGAAGAGACCAAGATCAACAGTGTTAGGGCGTACAATACTAACTTATTGTCCTGCAGCCAATTGCCAATCAGCCCTCTGCCCGTAGGTTTTTTCTCCTTCAGGAAATAAGTCACGAATAATAGTGCAACAAAGAAGCCAGTGTATACCAGTATCGGTCTGGTGATAAACACGAGCGGTAGCATGCTTAGCGGTGCTATCAGTTTTTTGTTATTTGTATAGAGAAGGGCCAGGCAGCCGAGAAGCATGGTCGCGATCATTAAGACCGCAGCCGCTCTGAACGTCCCTCCGTAGACTACAGTTACAAGATACCCGAGGGGTCCTCCCGAATCTGGGAGTATGTTGCCCAGAGGGCTTGCCAGCGCATGGATGAACACAGAAGGCCCGATTATGATGAAATACGAATTCAAAAGAAGGAAGACCAAAAGCGCTCCTAGGGCGTCGCCCAAGCCCTTTTTCCAGCCATAATTATTGATCGAATAGAAGACAAGGAGCAGTACCGGAAACCAGATCAATTCCTGCAGCGAGGCGCATAATCCGAGCAGCAGCCAAGAGTATTTGCTTTCCAGCTTTACATACGCCAGGATGAGCAGCGCAAGCATCAGGAGATCCACCCCTGATGAGAGCTCGTTCAGTATGAGGACTGAGAAAAACGCGATGGTAAATATCGGTCTTCTGTAATAATCCTTGCATGCATACCTCGCAATCACAACAAAGAGGAAGCTAAGGAAGACACCTATCTGCAGTTTTGTAGCAAGTGAAAACGCATGCGAAGCCCTACTTGAGAGAAGATAGAACGGCACCGAGACAAAGAGGGAGAGCGCAGGATAGACGAACTTTCCAACAACCTGGTTTGTCATCATAAATGTGGGTGTGCCCACATTTCCTGAAGTGAAATTTGATACTATAAGATTTGCTATATCCAGGCTGTAGGGATTGACTCCGTGGAGCAGCGGCCTCACGTCAAAGAAATTAATGAATACCTCGTCCGATACGGTTATCTGCGTCTTAAGGATGGTATAATATGGGATAAGAAAGACCAGTATGGCCAGTATCATGAAGACATATCCAAATACCCTATACTTGCCTTTCCTTGCAAATATCCCTATGGAGAATGTGAGAAAGAACAATATCAAAAAGATGGCGTAGAGAAAGACGGGAGAGAGAAAAGTCAGCATGGAAATGATCAAGGTCAATACCGCAATAACAAAGGGCTTGTTAAAAAGGCCATAAAGCGGAAAGACCGCAAGAAAACTGGCAAGAGCAATCACGAACGAAACTTTCAGGACTATCCTTGATCTCCTGCCTAAGTTATTGTCTGATCCGATGAAGACGATGCAATAGGAAAAGAAAGATATCAGCTCCACAATGCCGCAGAATTCAATGGCGGGGTAAAGGCTGGACCAGTAATTTATTATACTCTGGAAAAGAATCAAGATCAAAGACATTACTACTAATCCGCTATGGTAAGGTTTACCCACCACAAGTTTTTTGAGGCGTGAATACGGGTTCTTTCCAGTCTCCATCTAATTTCCTATTTGAATATTGAAAGCAAGGTATAAATCATCTGCCTTAAACCCGTTTGCCTTATCCATTCCCCATCATGGGATGCAGAACAGGGTTAAATTATTAGAGTTCGCCTTATATTATAAATTGGTGTCAATATGCCAAAAGTATTCATCATCCACGGTGCCTACGGAAATCCAAATGAAAACTGGATACCCTGGCTCAAGGAAGAGCTTGAGAAGATAGGATGCGAGGTCTTTGTGCCACGTTTTCCCACTCCTGAAAACCAGAGCCTGGAGACTTGGCTCAAGGTCTTCGGACCATTTCAAAAGCAGGTGGACGAGAATTCCATTCTCATAGGGCACAGCATCGGTGCAAACTTCGTACTGCACATTCTGGAGAAGAGCGACAGGAAGATAAGGGCGGCATTTATTGTGGCTGGAGCTATCTCTCCGGTAGTGGATCCAAAGAACCAGGTGAATGAAATAAACAAGACCTTCTACAAAAAGAAGTTCAACTGGAAGCGAATCAGGGAAAACTGCAAGGACATCTACACAATAATCTCAGATAACGATCCATATATCACCATGGCACTTGCGGAGGAAATCTCAAAACCCTTGGGAGTGACGCTCACGCTTATCGAAGGAGGAGGGCATTTCAACAGGAAGGCTGGCTATGAAAAATTCCCGCAGCTTCTCGAGATGGTGGAAGACGTCCTCACGGCCGACTGAAAGCAAGAGATCCCAGCTTACTTGGGATAGACGAATCTCACGAACAGGTATGAGGCGAACACTATGCTCGTTATGAAGAAACTCACTGGGTAAGGCTCGTAGAACGAGATGAAGAGGCCTATCCATGTTGCAAGCAGGGCGACCAGTACGGAAATCGCTATGGCGTACACAGGTTTCTTTGTAAGCCTGATGGCTATCGCGGCTGGGGTTACCATCAACGCAAAGATAAGCAGCACTCCGACCACCTGGATGGCTATCGAAACAGCCGCGGCGAGCAGGACCATGAAGATGACTCCTAGCAGAAGGGTCGGCATCCCCTTGGCCTCGGCCACCTCCTCGTCGAGCGAATCGAAGAGGATAGGACGATATACGACCGCAGCCGCGGCAAGGATTATCAAGCTTACCGCAAGCGTCAGGAGTACGCTTCCGCTGCTAATGCCCAATATTTCTCCGAATAGAATGGAATAGGCCTCGGTGGCGTAGCCAGTGTAGAGGCTGATGAACAGCAGGCCAAGGCCCAGCGCGAAGGCCAGAACCGAGCCTATCTCAACATCGCGCTGGGAAGCGCTTCTGCCAAGCACCGCGATTGCAGACCCACCTATGATCGAGGCTGAGAGAAGGCCTATAAGCGGATTGATTCCAAGCAGGACGGATCCGGCGGCGCCGGCAAACCCTATCTCGGCGTAGGCATGGGCTGCGAACGAGGTACGGCGCAGGACCACAAGATAGCCTATTATGCCTGCGACTATGGCGATAACGGTTCCAGCCTCGAACGCATGCTGCATGAACGAATACCGAAAGACGGACTCCAGTGCTGAAAACAGATTAATATTTATCATGGTCTTCATCCCTGCGCGGTTCCTCCTGGATTCCATAGAGCGTATGTATCAGAATGTGCCCCATCGAGTCCTTGAGGACCTCCACGTGCGTTCCGTAAAGCCTCGTAAGGCTTTCAGAAGTCAAAACCTCCTCTGGCTTGCCGATCGCAACCCTGCCGTTGGCTATGTATATCACCTTGTCCAGAGACTGGATGAGCGGGTTGATGTCGTGGGCCACCAAAAAGGTTGTAACCTTCCGAGAACTCACTATGCCGTTGATCAGCTCCACCAGTTCCTTGGCCCTCCTGATGTCGAGGTTTGAGAGAGGCTCGTCCAGCAAAAGCATCTCAGGGTTGCTCACCAGCGCCTCAGCAAGGAATATCCTCTGCAGTTCGCCTCCAGACAGCGAAGCAAGCGACTTATTCGCCAGCTCTGTTGCACCTACTGCGGCAAGAGCTTCGTCTGCGGCTTTTTTCTCTTTGCGCGAAGAGAGGCTGAAACCCCACCTGTTGCCTGAAAAGGCGAGTCGCACCAACTCCACGCATTCAATGTTCGTATCGTTGTCGATCGTATGGCGCTGAGGCACGTACCCAATCTTCGGATTTCCTCTCCTCGGGTCGGCGTCGAATATCTTTATGGTGCCTTTGTCGGGCTTCTGGAGACCGAGTAGCATGCGGAAGAGGGTCGTCTTTCCCGCGCCGTTAGGGCCGATGACCGCCACAAACTCGCCGCGCCTGACACTGAAGTTCGCATTCTTCCAGACTGATTTGTTTTTGTAGCTAACCGCCAGATCCTTTGCTACGACTATCTCGGATTGCATCTATCTTCCTCAGTTTCCTAGCGCATTGGCGTTGAGCCCGTTCTGCAGCTGCAGCAATTCTCCATTCATCCAGACCTGGAACGGAACATCTGGCGGCTGGATGGTCTCCGTCACTGGAACTATCGTGATGTTGTTTTCGGTGGCTATCAGCTTCATCTGCTGCGTTATGGGTGTCACAGTCTGCTCATTATAAACCAACAGGGTAACGGTTCCGTTCTCAAGCTGGTTCTCAAACTGCACGACGCTCTGTGTCGGCGGGTCGTTCCCCTCGGCTACGGCTTCCATAAACGCGGGCGGCGAAACCAGGTCAAGGCCTGTGGCATTTGCCAGATAGACAAAAATGCTCTCCGTGGCACCCACCTTCGTGCCCCCGAATTGTTCCCTTATCTGCGTCATTCTATTGTCAACCTGTGCCAGTGAGGCAGTTACATTCTCATAGCGCACCTTATAATAACCAGCATCCTGCGGGTTTATCGCAACAAGATCCAGGTACATCTGCCTTACGGTCTTATTCACATAGGCGGGGTTATACCAAAGGTGCGGGTTTGAACCATTAGCCACTCCTAGGAAGTTTGCCACATTCAGTACGGTCTGGTTTGGATTGTTGTCTGCTGATATAAGCTTGAGCGCCCAATCATCGTATCCAACCCCATTGACTATGATAAAGTTCGCATTCGCGATTGCCCTGGCATCTGCGGCATTGCTCTCATACTCATGGGGGTCTGCGTTAGGATCGGTGACAATGCTTGTCACGTTCACAGTCATTCCCCCCAGCTGCTGCACCAAGCTTCCCCAGAAGTTTTCTGCTGCAACTATCTGTATCTGCGGACCAGGAACCGGAATGGACTGATTTGTATTCAAGGCATTATTGTAACTGTAATTGGATGCCTGCTGGCCAAGCGGCGGTTGCGTATTGGCCACCACCTGCTGCGTGCCGCTTTGTGAGCCGCTACCTTTCTGAGTCAAGACAAAAGCCGCCGCTCCTATTACCAGAATGGCTATTACGACTGCCACCGCACCTTTCATCAAGTTCCTGTTTTTCTTATCTTCCCCCATTCTATCACGAGATTAATTATTAAGATTATTACAATAACTTAATAACTATTAAGTATTTATACCTTTCTACTTAATAAGCTATATCAGGATAAAATGCCGATCGTCAGCCTCTCACTGAATGAAAAGATATTGGAGGAGATAGACCAACTTGAGAAGTCTATGGGTTTCTCCGGAAGATCTGAGGTCATGCGTGCCGCCATAAGGCACTTCATCGTCGAAGAACAGGGAACAAAAGCGATTGTAGGCAAGATCCATGCGGTCTTGCTTGTGACTCATTCCGAGCGCGTCGATGAATTAATAGCAGGAGCCATGCATCAATTCGATGATATAATAATGACGCATCTCCATAACAAGGCCAAAAACGAAAAATGCCTTGAGACATTCATCATCGTGGGCGACGCAGGCAGGGTAAAGATGATGTTCAAGGCACTTCAGTCAAACAAAAAGGCCGACTACGTAAAACTGCTTGTAATCTGATTTCACTCTGTCCTTAGGGCCTTGATAGGGTCCACTGTCGATGCCTTCCAAGCAGGATAGAGGCTCGAAAGGACGCTCACCACTATCGCTATCAGTATCGCGCCGACAATTATTGTCGGACTCACCTGCGGAGTCAATGAGAAGCTTGACGCACTGCTGCTTGAGGAAGAACTTGCAATTACCGCCGCTCCGCCTCCTGCAGCTGCACCGCTGCGGCCGCCTGTAAATCCTCCACCGCCCGCCGCTCCGCCTCCAGTGAATCCTCCGGTTCCGGCCCTGGAGGTTCCAGAACTCGCAGCCGTTGAGGTAGTGGCGGTTGTGCTAGAAGTAGATGAAGCATGGGAAAGTATTGCGGGAAGGAGATACGCGCCTCCTCCACCCAATGCCACTCCGAAAATCCCGCCGACAAGGCCTATTACCACCGCCTCTGCTAGGAAGAGCGTCAGGACCTCGCCATTCTTGAATCCTATCGATTTGAGTATCCCTATCTCCCTTGTCCTCTCGGTCACCGAGACCATCATTATGCTGAGTATGCTTATACCCGCAACTATCAGCGAGATTCCGGCGATCGAGCCGAGAAGCAGGCTTATGGATCCTATCACAGATGAGACTGTTGCGGCTAGCGCCTGGACCGAGAGGATCTCGGCGTCGCTGCCGTAGATCGTGGTAAGCAGGGTATCAACTGCCGGTGCCGTTGTGGTGTTGGTTGCCTGGACAAGGACCACATTGTAGGAGTAAGTGTTTAGCAGACTCTCCGCCTCTGGGAGCGAGACGAAGATCGAGCTGTCAGGAGAGATGAAGAGCGAGGATCCATAGGTGTTGAGTATGCCTGAGGTGACTACTGTTATGCTCTTAGTGTTCGATCCGGAGCCCTGCGTTAGGTATATGGGCTGGTTCAGGAGTACCGAAGAAGTGCTCTGCCCAGTGGTGGGGAAGGCTATGTCATGCCCCACAAGTGCCAGGGGAAGGGCCGAATTGTTGAAGCTGGTGCCTTCGTAGATGTTCAGGCTGCCCAGCGCCTTCGTTATGCTGTAGTTGTTCACGCCTATTATGGTGGCGCTAATGGACTGGCCGTTTATCGAGAGCGTGCCGCTGGACTCCACCATCGGTATTACAGAACTGACGTTGGGCAGCGACTGTATCAGGGCTATATCAGCGCCAGTGAAGATATGTCCAGGCCGAGGTACTATATAGATCGATGCCGGGCCTATGGTTTCAAGCGACTTGGTGATGCTAGCCGAGCTTCCTGCCACAAGGGAGATGAGGGCGACTATGGCTGCCACTCCTATCGCTACGCTTAGAATTGTAAGCGCGGTACGGAATTTGCGCTCGGTTATCCCCTTGACTCCCAACCAGAGTGTATCTCGCAGTTTCATAAATACACTTAGTGGTGCGCAACCTTCGCCTTTTCCTTAGCCGCCTTCTTTTTCCTATGGAGGTAGTATGCCACTCCTCCCACAATTACAATTATGACAACGGCAGCCACGGCTATGTAAATTACAAAGTTACCTCTCTTTCTTACATATATTCCCGTACTTGTAAAGTTGCCATGCCTGTAACTCGTTGAATTATATGTTCCTGTCACTGCACCGCTACCTATTCCAGATGTCGAAGTTCCAACTTCTACATTATAGTAGAAGGTCTTGTTTTGCCTCTGGTTGAGGTTGTTCAGGTATGAGAGCACTACCGGTATGGTATACTCTCCTGATTTTGCCGAAGGTGAGACTGTGAAACTGACAGTCATCGCAGTAGGTGTATCGACAGCTATGCTTCCCAGGAAGGTGGTGTTCTCTCCAAGTATAGTAATCCCTGCTGGAGGCTTAGGCGCGACAGATGCTGCAGTTGCGGATTGCGATCCGGTATTCTCTATGGTTGAGGTTATGGAGAATATCTCGCCCTGGGTGGGATTTGAAGGTGAGACTACCGTGCTTACCAGCGTCGTGTTGACATTGCCAGGATTCAGGAAGCTTATGGTCCTCGAATCCGTGACCTGCTGGTTGTCAAGGACGTAGGAAAGGCTTATGTCCAAGGTGGAAACCGCGCTTGTGGAAGACTGTACATAAAGAGTTATGGGAAGGTTGACGCTCTTTCCGGGGAGGACCTCAGGTACTGCATTCAGGTTGTCTGACCCTATTATGCTAAGCGGAGAGGACGGGGTAAGGACCACCGAAAGGTTTGTTATCGGATCGGTGCCAGAATTCGAGACGGTCAGATTCATGTTGGTGATCCTTCCGGATACGAGGGTCTGATTCAGTACCGAAACCAGCACCGATGACTGTGAAGGCAGCGATGCGAACAAACCTAGATTATTGTTAAGGGTTGTATTGTAGCCGTATGGATTTATGTAATGTGTATCCAGATTCAGGATCACTGAGGAGCCCGCCTGCGAATTGCCCGCCTGGCTGGGCGCTATGTAAAGCTTGACTGTAACGTTCTTTGTCTGGCCAGGTGTCAGCGATGATATTGTCTGGGGCTGTCCCAGCAGGCTGACTCCCGAAGACGAGGAGACCATGGTGCTTATGTCTGAAGCTACTCCGCTGCCGGTATTCGAGACGGTGATGGTCACATTGCTGACCTTTCCTGCGGTTATGTCCGGCGTGGGGGTCTTGAATGAGAGGTTTGCTGCTCCCTGAAGCGGCACCTGGACGTTCAATTGCTGCTGGACGTCTGTAGAACCGTTATTCGAATCCCAGGAGATTACAAGAGGATACGTGACTATGGTGTAAGGCCCCATGCTGACATTGCTTCCAATGTTCAAATGGAAGACCATGTTGATTATCGATGGTGGCTGTATGTCCTGCAGATAATATGCAGAGGTCGATGCTCCTGTGAAATCGGTTATCCCGCCGTATGGGCTCAGGGTAGCCACCACATTCTGAAGTTCGCAATTTGTATCGTAGCTTTCAAGGGTCACAGTTAACGGCACATCCTTGTTTCCCGGAGCAGCGGAGATGGGATGAGTCGAGTTTCCCCAAGTCACGCTTATCACTTTCAGATTAGGCGTGGACCAGGTCTGGCATCCGACTGACGCAGCGCCTACCACTCCTATCGTAAGCATCATTATCGCAACTGTGAGCAGCGATGTCCTCAGTATTCTAGTTTCCATTGTTATTCCTCTAAACATGATCATTTCAATGCTAGTGCCTGTTTTTAACCTGCTTTTCTATAAGGCCGTCCTTCATGTATATGCTTCTTTCCGACAACGCCGCAACATCGGGATCGTGAGTCACTACCAATATGGTGGTGTGTTTCTCCTCGCACTCCTTGATTATCAGATTCAATACCGATTCAGCAGTCTTCGAATCCAGGTTTCCAGTAGGTTCGTCGGCAAGTATTATTTGCGGATTATTTATCAGGGCCCTTGCGATTGCAACCCTCTGCTGCTGCCCACCGCTAAGCTCGTTCGGTTTCTTGTCAAGCTGTGTGCCCATGCCTATCTCGGTGAGCAGGCGCTTAGCATCCTCTATCTTTTCAGGAGTATCCCTTCCATTCACCATCAGGGAAAGAACGACATTCTGAAGAACGTTGAGGTAAGGAACCAGGTTGTATGACTGGAAAATGAAGCCTATCTTTATATTTCTTATATTGGCAAGTTGGTTGTCATTTAACGAGGAGACATCGATGCCGTCAAGCAATATTCTTCCGTGCGTAGGTCTGTCAAGCGTTCCTATCAGATTCATAAGGGTCGTCTTTCCGCTTCCCGAGGGTCCCAGCACAGAGACGAATTCACCTTTCTTCAACGAAATTGAAACGTCCTTGATCGCCATATACTCTATATTTTTAGTCGTATAGACCTTCCTGATATGGTCTACCTCTATTACATTACCTTCTGGCTTGGTCTTCATTATTGATCCCTATTCTTCTAACTGACAGAGACATTAGATTCAGCGTATGCGCCTTCGCTACCTATTACATCTATTCTATATTTAGTTCCGCTTGTGAAATTCGCATTAACTAAATTTCCGCCCAGTCCCACCGTACCATTAAAGGCCAAGGCAACACTCTGTCCTGGACTTAATACATAGTCCTGCATCTTCGGAGGAGGCGGCATTAGGTAATTGGATTGGCTGAGGGTTCCGTTGCGATTTACTGCAAAGTTTATCACCCCAAGACTCTGCTTGGCCAATCCTGTTGAGTAAGCCCGGTCTACATCATCTTCAATCTGCGGACTCGATGAAGGATTGGTGATGATGTTTCTTGGGACATTGAAGAACCCTCCCACTTCCATCCATTGCCCGTTCGGCACTGGCGGCGGCATTCCCCCAACAGTCCATGAAGAATTGATCTTTCCTGAGGTCCAATTATATGCATTGGTGAAATTAATCCCCATCTTCATACCGCCTGGACCGCCTTGCCCTACACCATAGACTGGCATGGCTGGCATCTGATGGATAAAGTTACCGTTTGAGAAATTGCCCCTTCTTTCGTCAGGAGTCCTGTTGTATCCACCTCTTCCGCCTGTCCTGTTTGCATAGGGAAACTGCCCTTCATTCATACCATTCTGGGGTTGTGGAAACGGTGCCCCTCCAACATTACCGATCTCTCTATTAATCAAAGTTGGATTTAGATAGAGCGATTCGTTTCCGAAAATCAAGACATGCTCAAGTTCTATACTCTTGTTTGAGGTATCCTTGATCACAATTCCGATCTGCGTATAATTACCAGAAGAAGTTATCTTGCTATAAGTTATGTTTATTCCTCCGCACAGAGCCTTCAGCCCTTCGGAGGTGTTGACATCGAAAAGGAATTGCTGGGGATTGCCTCCTGGTTGCTGGGAGAGATGATATTTGTCGACCATCACCGCTGTTGCAGAAGGCACAAGCCCGAACACAGTCGAATTGTCGTTGTACAATGTCAATACTGTTGGAGAAAAGTCGACAAGCAAATCTGAACTTCCGTTAAAGGAGCTGCTGTCGCTTACCTGCCCTGTTACTCTGTTATTGGTTATATAAATAGGGTAGCTTTGGTTTTCTATTTCTATCTTGGCGTTGGTTATATTGAATGCGACCATGTCTATTATGGAGTTTGAAGGCACTTGGACTGATCCTATTATTTTGCTTATGTTTACCAGGGAGAGCAAATCCAAGGTGCCTGTCGAATTTAACGTAATCCAATTATTGGAAGCGGAATTTGCAAGATGTACCTGCACAGAAGAGTAGGTTATGTTAAGCATCCTGGTTCCCATCGGCACATGCGGAGGATCAGTAAGCAATATGTTAAGTGTACTAGACTGCGATCCTAGCTGCGTTGCCTGTTGCGACTTTGATTGTGAAAAGATTGGAGAGTAGCTGGAAAAAAGCGCCAATACCACAAGAACAAGAGCTATCCCGATGACGCCAAGACCGAACTTCGGGAAAGTCTTTTTGGCTGTCTCGTTTGTAACATAATTGTTTTCTGCATAGCCTTGATTAATAGAGTAATATTTTTCGTTCTTGAAATGGGAGTTGTCAAGTTCTGCGATGAGATTCAACTCCTTCATTTCCTTCAGGTGCTGGCTTACAGTAGCAGGAGAAAGTCCAAGTACAGGATAAATGTCAATAAGCCTCTTGTTCCCTCCCTTTAGCAGTTCTAATATCTTGTTCTTTGTTTCAGAAGTCTTGCTCATAGCAATCAATACATACTACTTAGATGGGAATTAGAATATAAATACCTGATTATGCGTTTAGGTTTTGCTTCGGTTTTGTTTTGGTTTTAAGAGATTTGATATTTAAGGCTATTCCATTCCGGCTAGTTATCTTAAGCCCATATACTTGGAAGTTACCAGCTCATTTTGGTATCTTCTTTCCGTTCTTTATATACTCCAGTACTTTCTCCGGGATCGGCCTGCAGCCACAATTTTCATGATGAGATAGATGCCATTCTGCTTTTTGGCGCATCGTAGCGCCTTCTGGCATTTTGTTCTTAGCATGCCACTTTTTGTTTATCTCCATAAATACATCAGCCAAGGCAGCTTCCTTACTAAACCTACTTCAGGAGCAAATATAATCCTTTAGGACAATTTTTAAGTAGTGGTTAAATGGCAAAAAATGGTTTTGAAGTATTCCAGTCTGAGTCGCCCAAGGTTGCTGCAGCCTTCAATGCATTAATCGAATCGCTTTCGGCGCCTTCAGCCTTGGATCCGAAGACGAAGCATCTTATTTACATAGGGATGAAAATCGCGAATGGTGACCAGAGCGCTGTGGTCGCACACGTTCCGATGGCGAAAAAGCTAGGAGCGACAAGGGAAGAGATTCGGGAGACGGTCCTTCTGACCCTGACAGTATGCGGGCTAAAAGGGATAAATTCGAGCCTGGGTCCTGCGCTCGAAACGTATGATAAAGCCTAAGCTCATTCCATAAGGGAGAAGCCCTAACACTAACCTGCTATTACACTATTACTTGGCAGAGATTTCGAGAAGAGCTACTGGTTCCTGGGACTTTTTCTTAAGATTTTCCTAAATGCCCCTACAACTTCTACAATGGCTAGTCCTGCAAGCGCACTTCCTAAAAGGGCTAAACCCGAAGGCTCTGGCGTAGTTTCTGTTATGATGGGGCATGGAGGGGGAATGTATTTTCGCCAATCTTTGCACTCTTTACTGTGGCCATCTCCGTCTTTGTACTTGTCGCAATACTGTTTCAGTCTCTTCGGGAATATTTGTTCGGGTATTATAAATATATCCAAAGGCACTAAAGGTGTCACCAAGCCACTCCAGTTTGGCGTTCCTGTGTCGAGGCTGAGTTGATAATCCCAGGGCCAGACCTGTACTGTGGGATCATTTCCATCTAGAGTTGTGCCCCAGGGACCGAGGTCGCTGTTGTTTGGGATGTATGCAGGAAGGCTGTCGTCTGGTCGGAGGGCGACGTTTAAAGCAGGGTCTTCATCGGCATAGTTCTTGCAGACATCTATGAATTCAAGCTCGACTGTCCGCCTGCCGTTTAGAACTCCGGAGCAACGGCGGACTTTTGTGCTGAGTCCCTTGGCCTCCAGGTCCGGAGCAATTAAATTTTCTGACAACTCACCAGTCCCTCCGAGCATGTTTGTGAAGCGTTCGCCTTCCCTGATCCTCCCATCGAAGCATATAACTCCAGGCACTTCATGTCCGGCCATAGCATCGAACAGCTCCCCAGGCACGCCTACACGCGCCATGATTTTCCTGGCGGTTTCAGGAGTACCTGTGTAGGGATTGCAGGCAGGGCACCAAACATGCCACATACCTGCCGATGCCGAGGTTGTAGACGTATTGAATGGGGTGTGCATGGCTTTCTCGGACTGGCTTGCGAATGAATCGCCGTAGGGATCAACGTTAGGAAGCACTGCGTTAGCCGAAGCCCATGTTGGAATTATGCTTAGCGCCAAAGCTAAAGCCATAGCACGTGGTTTGGATGAAAGTTGAGAACTGATGTCGGACCTCATTAACTTAGTTAGGTCTGCCGGACTGTCTGTCCTCCTCCAAATTTTCAACATTCTGTCACAGTAGGTTCTCTGTTTTTGTGATATATATGTGTTCATTTTTCAGAAAACTATATAAATTATAACTCAGTTATATTTATTGTGATTCCATGAAGAAATATCTGTTGTTGATGTACAACAAGGAAATGCGAATGCCAAGGAAACCGACTAAACAGCAAATGGAGGAAGGCATGCGGCCATGGAGGGAGTACCTAAATCCTCTCATGAAAAAAGGCGCCCTTGAAACGGCGTTGCCAGTGCAATGGAAAGGCAAAACAGTTACCTCCACAGACACTAAAGATTACAAGCCACAAAAAGTGGATCTCGGAGGCTACATGATAGTAAAAGCGAAAAACATGGCAGAAGCGGTGAAAATAGCGAAGAAATCGCCCCATGCAATGACACGGATGGGGCCTACAACTATTAGGGAATGCGTGGAAATGCAGATGTGATCTAATGGCGAACTATGAAGTCAAGAGCATGTCCAAGTCCGGAGAGATCAAGGAAATGAAGCGTGCTAAACTTGAAGCGGTAAGCATCGGAGAGGCAAAAGTTGCACGGTTTGTATTGAAAAAAGGGTGGAAATGGTCAACAGACATCAAACCATTGGTCAATACGGAATGGTGTGAGGCTCCCCAATTCCAATATGCGATCTCAGGCAGATTACACATGAAACTCCGGGATGGAACTGAATTTGAGATAGGGCCTGGAGACGTGTCTTCCGTGCCTCCTGGACACGATGCATGGGTTATCGGCGACGAACCTGCCATAGGCATTGAATGGACTGCGACTGAAATTATGAAAGAATTGTCAAAGAAAGACTAGGCAACTTTGACTTAGATGTCTATGGAATTCTCCGATTTTAACCGAAACAAGGCAGATGCCCTAGTGCGTCTAATTGACACGAAGGATGTTCTGGATGCTATGATTGCCTCACGAGCTTCATGACCATGGTAGTGCCGCAGTATTCGACGCATTGGCCGGCTGAGGCGCCGGAGGGAGCGGAGGCCGGGGGAGGATGGCTGTCCAGAGTCATGAGATCGGTAGTCATTCCGCCGGTATAGGTGGTGCCGTCAGAACTGGAGAGGGATATCGCACTGCTGCTGATGGTCCCTTGGACCTGGATGGTTTCCGAGCCGGTGGGCAGATAGCAGGGGTTGCTCGGGTCCGGATCCGTGATCACTTTGGTATTGTAGAGGGTGTAGTTGCCCGCCAGGCTTGTACCTGACTTCGTTAACGTCAATGTCGTTGCGCTTTCGTATACGCAACCGGGTGCGCCTATGTCACTTGTAATGGTAGAACCTGTCCATGTGCTGTTGTTAACGCCCCCTAAGTTCTCATCGCTGGTTTGTGTCTCTCCGGTGTTGTTCGGCTGTTGACCGTTGCCATTCGGCTCTTGGCCTGTAGGAGTCTGGTTGTTTGGCTGCTGGTAGTTAGGTTCGTATCCTGGGTCATAGCTGAATACGATCGGATTGGTTATTGTCAAGTCGTCAGTGGAGTTGCCAGGATAATAAAATATCATGTAATAAGTCCCGGCTGCCAGCTGCGTGTCTATTGTACTGCTTTGGATATATGTGAAGTATTCGACGTTGCCTTGGCCGGTAAGCCAGGTGATGGCAGGGGGAGGTTGGGGCCGGATAGTTGAAACGTTCATTTTCGTCTGGGCCCAGGCAGAAGAGGAGGGGCTTGAGGTTTGGTTTACATAGATAGAGAGCATGTAGTTGCCGTAGGTTACATTGACTCCGTTAAATGGACGTATTGTAAGGTTGGAATAGCCCCGGATGGGAGTGACATTGTAATACAAACTGTATACTGCAGAGAGGGGAAGGGATTTGGCTGAGAGCCCAGTCAATACCGCGACAAACTGGTCGCATGTGTCGTTTTTGCCAGACGCCACTTTTGTAAGGATGTTGCATCCTTTTCTAGACGCAGAATTATTTAACCGGTTGAGAGTTGCAAACTGGAGAGGCGTGAGTATCGCCATCGCCAGATCAGATTGGGCGCTGTAGGATCCGGTTATAGATGCTCCTGTCCAGTTGGAAGGTATCGTGAACTCCTGATAATACAAGTTCCCGCATTGGGGAGGTTGGCATTGGGGGGAGATCGCTGTGAATTTGACCGGAGCTGCGCTCGAATTGAATATGGTGTAGGCTTTAATCGAAGGGGTTGTTGCGGGATTATTCCGGTTTGCCAAACCGATCAGATACAAAAGGAAAAAGATGACTATCACAACAGCTGCTATCCTCACAACATAGGAACCCATTGAGGTTTTCCCTACGGGAGCTGAAGACGATGATCCTGCCTTTCCGGTCCAGTTATTGCCCGTGGGCTTGTTTCCCTCTCCGCCTAGTTCCGCCTTCATTTCCAGATACTGTTTTCTGGTTATCTTCCCTTTGGCATAGCGCTCCTTGAGCACCTCTGTGCTGTCCTTTTCGCCCACATTGATCCCGATAGCACGTAGAAGAGGAAAGTATAATAATTTGCCTTTTTTCTATAACCGAATTATAATATTCTTGGCGTTCCGAAATTGCACTAGCTTTCCAGGTCCTCCTTCATCCTCTCGTACTGCGCCTTTGTTATCTGCCCTTTGGCGTATCTCATCTTCAGCGTCTTCATGGAGTCATTCTCCCCTTTTTCCTTTGTGGACTCCTCGCTATTTTGTGCGTTTTTCTTAGTTGCTGTAGCGGACCTGCTTTTGGCAAACTTGTAAATTCTGTATATGATGTAGAAGAAAGCGGCGACCAATAGAAGGAAAATGATGCCTCCCCCTATCACATGACTGAGCGGCGGCGGAGGCTGGCTTGCTTGCGCTGTTGTGTTTATTGCAGTTGTCTGGTTTGGCGGTGGCTGCGGAGTGGTTACCTGAGTTGTCTGGTTGCTGCTTGTGGTGTTCTGTATGGGGAGACTTACTGAGCTTTGGTTTGTCGTAGTTGCATTCTGTTGAGGGTTCTGCTGACTGGCCTGGGTCTGGTTTCCTGGGATATAATCGCTATAGCCGGCGAGGACCTCAGTCAGTTTACCCGTGGCGAGGTTTTGTACCAGAACGTTTCCGCTTATAACCCGGACGGTGGTATTGCCATTTGAAGCTGATATTGTGTAATTTGTGCCAAAGTCGCATATCATCACCTGATACACCATATCGCAATTGAGCTGCTTGTTGCCTACGCCGTTCTCATTTTCGTTGCCAATGGCATTACTGTAAGTAATTATGGCGGAACTGAGTGCGAATATGGTATATGAGGTAATCACGACCGGGCAAGCTACTGTACAACCGGCAGCGGCTCCGAGGGCGATTAGGGCTTTATCCAATGTAAACTCTTTGACGTATTCGTCTATGGCTGTTTCTTCTGGGGAGCTGGTCGGCTTGCTAGGGATATAATATAGCGTGCCTCCGTTCTGCTCAGCCACCCACTGCTCTAAGGTCACCTTGCCTGTTGCTTGCACATTGTTCTGGACTCCGGCGCCTTGGATGCTTACAGAAGCGGAATTCAATGTAACCAGGCTGCCTAGCGATAGGTTGCTAAGTGGTACTGCGTCTCCATCGGCATCCGCCTCGGACGCAGATCCGGTCGATGCTATCTGAAGTCCGCCGTTGGGCACACAGATCTGAATATTCGGCGAGGGATTGGATAGATGGCTAACTGAAGAACATTCAGGGGAACTCGGTGTTGTGCTTGTTGCACTTCCGCTATTAACCACTACCGAATCAACAAACGTGAACGTACTGCATGGTGTACCGTCATCCATCTGGCCGCCCTGGCAGCTTATGGTCCAGTCCAACGTGTAATTGCCGCTTGGTGTATCTGCCGGAACGGATATCGTATAGCCTCCAAAGGTGCAGCTCCCGAGAGCTACATCACCAAAGTCAATTGAGGATGGAGAGGCCCACGCTCCGGCAGCCCCTGACATTGAACCGAGCAGGTCTGCCGAGGGGCCACAGTCTCCGTAGGTACAGGTAATGCAAGCCTTCTGGCTCTCCGGCACGCTTGCTCCTGCGTTTACATTGTAAGTGTGGCCGCTAACAGCCGGAATTGTCGCAAGCATCACAGGAAGAACTAACATTATGAGTATTAATCTTACTAACAGCCTGCTGCGATTAAAGGCATTAGACTTCTGCGCTTCTTCATCCACAATGACAATCCCATAGTGCATCGGATGGAAACATTTAATAATCTTGTCAAGACAAGCGCAGCGAAGCTAGGCTAGTTAACAAGATTCGATATTCTCAGGCAGCTACGAGTCCCTCTCAAGCTTGATGACTACAGTATAGCCGCAGTCTGAGGCGCAGCCGTCGATAGGAGCGGTAGCTCCGTTTAGGGTCATAAGGTCGGTGGTAGTTCCGCCGGTATAGGTGGTATTTCCCCACCACCAGCCAGGAGTAACGTTTGTGCCTAGGAGGTCCACCCTAGTGCTGCTGATGGTTCCCTGAGCCTGGAAGATTGCGGGCGACCCTGTGGCATACGAAAGCCCACAATCCATCAGGCCTTCGGAGGCGGAGGCGGCAGCGGCGGCCGTATAAGTTTTGATCTGAATATTAGTGAAGTTAAACTGAGCGTCTAGGTCAGAGCCGTCCTGTGCCAGTGACAATGTCACCGGGCTTTGATATGTACAGTCCGGAGGCCCCACATCAGCAAACACTGCGGTACCCGACCATGTGCCGTTCACACCCCATGGAGTCAGGCCGCCGATGGATGTTCCTCCGTTGTTGCTTGACCCGCCATTAGACTGGCCGTTCTCCTGGTTATTCTGGTTGTTATTCTGGCTGTTTTGGTTGTTCTGATTATTCTGGTTGTTCTGTTGGTCGTTTGACTGGCCATTTGATTGAGCCTGCAGTGTAGAGGTGTAGCTGTCTATTATTGGGTTGGTCATTGTTATGTCGGTTGTGGAGCTACCTGGATAATAAAATACTATATAGTATATCCCAACTGTCAGCGACACGTCTATGTTGGTGGTTTCGCTGTATGTGAAATATTCGGTGTTTACGCCGTTACTGAGCCAGGTAAGGGACGGAGTTGATGGAGGTTGGCTAGTCGAAACGTTCATTTCTACCTGAGCCCATGCCGAA
>CAZJZM010000004.1:0-31485 GCA_964550485.1 Microcaldota archaeon
CTTACGGAGGCAGTAAGTCCTTCTGGCTGGGGAACAGTCTCTCCTGGAACTAATGTATACAGCGCAGGCAATCAAGTAACTATTTCTGAGACAGCCACATCCCCTTGGATCTTTACAGGATGGACCTGCATCGGAACAGGCTGCTATTCAGGAATGAATCCTAGTGCAATGATAGCAATGAATGCAAATATCACAGAAACGGCAACTTTCGGAACAACAACAACCACGGTTCCGCCGTCCAAAACAACAAATACCACATCCACCACCACAACGCCAACAACCACCACCACAACTCCCACAACAACTGCACCTACAACAACTGCCTCACCTGGAACAACCACCACAACGCCAACAACCACCACCATAACTCCCACAACAACTGCACCTACAACAACCACCTCACCTGGAACAACCAACCCTACAGCTACCAGTACAACAACTACTGCAATAACGTCTACGACCTCGGTTGGAGGTAAGATGCAGTTTGTATGGCAAGGAAGTGGAGAATATGAGATACCATCAGGAACGCCAAACATCCCAGCAAGTGGAATGAAGCCTGGTGTTCCATACTTTGTCACAAATCCTTCATTTATCAGCGTCGTTAATAGCTGGCTCTCATAATAGATATGTTAGGAATGAACATGGCAAGCAATAACGGTAGCATGGGTCTGGCAGTTGTCATAGGCTTTATCCTAATGGCAATAATAGGCTGGATACCAGTAATAGGCGCCCTGATCGCAGGTGTAGTGGCGGGTGCCATTGCTCGAGGCGCAGGCAGAGGACTGATGGCCGGATTCATTTCAGGAATAATCGGCGTAGTGATACTCGCAATTCTCTTTACGCTAACAGGAGGCGCAATAGGAGGGCTCGCAGGCGCCGTTCTAGGCGGGATTATAGGGACAGGCATAGCAGGCTTCTTAGCATTAGTAGGCATAGGGGGCATAATACTGATCTCGATAGGAGGACTCATTGGAGGAGCACTGCGGAGATAGCAAGACCATCTCTATGACTCTCAAAATCCCTAAGGGCTTCGTTGACTCTGGGCTAAACCTCCAGGGCTTCTCTTTTTTGAAATAAGTCCCTTCAGTCACAAGATGAGACTGCCAATTGCATATTCAAGACCTATCTGTCTTTCGCTAGGGATGCTCTCGAAGCTTGCGCGTTTTCTTCTATGGCTCTGGAACTACTCAAGCCAAGAACAGTAAGGATCTCAGGAGACCAGCATAACAAATTGTGCAATTTTATGCTGAATTGCTTATTGTGCATTTCAAAAGTGCCCTCCTCCAATATTTTATTCTTATACCTCTCAAACAAGGCAAAGTTTGAATACAGTTTTGCCTTAGCGCCTTTCCTATCTGTAACAAATTCGTATAGTCCTTCTTCCATAGTGAACTCAGAAAGTTGGCCTACTCTTCTTTCAATGTAGCTCCAGTCTAATTCAGGTTTCAGTGTTCCAGTTCCAAAATAGATGTGGCCATCGGGTTTTACCACCCTGCATGCCTCTTCAAAGGCCATTCTATGGTTCCAAAAATACATAGAGGCTTCGAAAGAAGTTACTATATCAAACTTGTCAGTCCATCCGCTAGGCAGGATCTCCGCGAGTCCCAACTCAAAATTTATCTTTCTGGTACCTCTATATCTTATGGGAGATACGCCATAGCACTCAACCTTTTTACCGAAAATTGCCATTACCTCTCTCAAATACTGGGCATCTCCACACCCGATATCAAGAATGCTTATAGGTCCCTGAGCTCTCAACCTGTCTCCTAAGAGCTGTACAAACCCGACTTGCGCGTATTTATCATACTTTCCTATGCCCCTATGCCACATATGTTGTGATTCTAGTAGTCTTCTTTCCAATTCATTTCTATCGCATCTCAGAAGGCTCTTCCACCCCTTCCAATAATTGCCCTGTATCCGTCTCGCCACCCACTGGGCACTCAGTTCTTCAATCTCCTGAATCGGAATCCGCCTTCCTTCCGCATTCCTTCTAAGTATACCGCCAGCAATATCATCTATTCTCCGCTGTAAAGACATCCTAAGCGAATCTGGCATGAGCATGTTAGCCAAAGGCTGTCCTCTGATCCCTACTCTTCTAGCAATTTGTCCGCCGCTAACGACAGTGTCCATTCTATCTTATATAAGATGCCCTTTTCAGATATATAAGCCCAGTTATTGGCTGCTTACTTGCAATAGATTTATGATCTGATTTGATTGCAGCCAGACAGATATATAAATCATTTAAACATTGTGATTATTGTTTCCATGCTAGAAATACAGAAAGCGAGAAAACGCATTCCGCTGCATGCGGAGCCCAGAATGAGACGTTCCGATTTCAGGAGTGCAATATCCCACGTCAAGGCCCGCTCCGCGAGGATAGCCTATGGAAGCAAGGCAGTCTTGATAAAGCTCAAATACCACACAAGTGAGGCAGTAAAATACTATTCAAATCTGACGGGCATACCTTTGCCACGCGAAAGCGTCTATCTAACCGACTTTTCAGGTCAACGCTCAAGCTACGACCCTCACTTACTGCTCATAAGAATAGACAAATCACTGCTACAGAAATCCAAGGAAACGGTCAGGCAGACGGTGGGCCACGAGATTGCCCATAAGATCAGACATTTTCTAAATAGATACGATCTAAACAGCTATGAAGAATACCATGACGTTATGATAATAGAGGAGGCTTGCGCAGAGTTCTCCGGAACTGCATTTGCAACATCGGAAAAGAAGTCGGGCGATGAGAGGCTAACCCAAATGGCAAGATTACTAGATTCTGACAGACCTTTAGCGGGCTTGAAACGCGGACTGAACAAGGAGTCGTTTAATACAAACGTATTCGACTGGGCGAATATCATGATTGCTGCATTTGAGAAAAGCGTCAAGGATGAAAGTGAGCATCTGAGAGAACGCTTCGAGCTCACTTCTCCTGAAGAAATAAAGATAAGTCAAAAAGATAGGATAAGTTTTTTGATAGAGGAAACCTATAGAGAATCGGAAAGGCAGTTGTACAAAAAAGCGGGAAGTCCCGATATGGACATATGGAAGGCATGTACTGCATCCTCATATATGTCGGCATGGGGCATCTGCCTAATTCTGGCTGTAGCTGGCGATATAGAAAAGACGACAGGTTTTCTGCTGACAGCGAAGCAGGATGACATAGAAGACAGAATCTTCGGCATCCTATCTGACAATTCGAAAGGTATCAAGGCATCTCTAAAAATATTGGAACATGGCATTCGCGGCAGCGAACAATGAATGCCAGAATCAGCAGCCAAGGAGGCCTAAGAAGACCCTTCATTCATCCTATTCTGATTTTTTGTTCAAAACACAACAATAGTAATGCATTGCGGAAAGAACACACAGGTCTTTTATCTTGCCGTCTTCCAGCATCTTTAATATTTCCTTTGGCCTGAACTCCTTCGCAAATATAGATTCATCATCCTCCAGATGCTGTTCTCTCTTCTCCAGCCCGGTAACTAGGAAAAAGTGCAATTTGCAGTTCGAATAACCCAGAAGGGGATAGCCCCTAAACATATACTTTATCTTCCTACCTACATATCCAGTCTCTTCTTCAAGTTCCCGCATAGCCGCTCTCTCAGGTTTCTCCCTATTCCTCAAAGTTCCAGAAGGCAGTTCATAGGAATATCCATCAAATTCTGGTCTGTATGATTTTATGAGAACGATTGAACCGCTTTTAGTAACTGCCAGTATCTCAGCACAATCATTATGGCTAATATACGGCTTGGTTACTACCTTGTTCCTTATCCTCAGTTTTGCATCCAAAACAGCGAATCTTTTCGTTTTGAATAGAGTCCTTTCATCAATTTTCCTAACATCATCCACTCTCTTTGTCATTCTACCCCTCAAGTATACTACTGATCAAGAAGTTATATGCAGCTAGTCCTGTTTCTTTTTGTTATACGAGTCAAAATAATGTACCCCGCGAAGAATGAACTGCTTCTCAATCCTCTTCGGCTCAAAATACTTCCTGGTGAATTCCACTGCCTTTTCCTGGTTATAGGCCTTGCAACTGTAGATATCTACGCTTATGTAGTTCTTCTTGGACAGGGTATGGATCACTATCGAGGAATCCGCCAAAGGAACCCATCCACTAAGCCCCGCTTTGTCTGGAAAGGACTTTCTGTCGGTCCTGAAGATGGAGGGCGGCGCCTGCTTCTTCATACCAATGAAATCAACAAGGTTATTCAGATAGCTGTAGCAATGTTCCAGCTCGCCGCATACCTCGGGCTTGCACTCATAGCAGTCGAGCAGCAATTCATAGCCAAAGACCCTTGGATTTTTCATTGTTTCACCCGTATATTGGGATATGTAGTTATAATTTAAAACCTTTAGCTAAAACCTAAGGTTGAGCCTTGTGCCTAATTAATTCCCCTTCCCAGGGCTAGTTCCTTTAAGTAAGTCTCATCATTCTGATGTTTTATAAGTCTTTCCAATCAAATCTATACGCATTCATTAGGTGCGAACTTGCTTGGTTACAAGATTATACAAAAGGCTAACGAACAACACGCACGAGCCGGATTTTTATCCGATCTCATACTTGGAAGCCAGGACGGGCTTGTAAATGTTCTTGGGATCGTACTCGGAGTATCTGCGGCGACGTCAGATACACGAATAATCTTTGTAGCAGCACTCGCTGCACTCGGCGCCGAATCCATCTCCATGGGCGCAGTTGCCTATACCTCTACCATGTCAAGACTCAGGTTGTATCTCAAGGAAGTGGCGCAGGAAAAAAAGGAGATGAAAGAAATTCCTAAAATGGAGAGAGAGGAGGTTAGGGACATATTGGAAAAATGGGAATACAAGGGCAAGGACCTTGAGCATATGACGGATATGGTATGCTCAAACCCTGAAGCCTGGCTTCAATTCATGATGGCCTTTGAGTTGAAACTCGCCCCTGTTGAAAAATCGGCGCCGTTTAAGAGCTTCATTACAGTAATTTTCGCAACCATAGTAGGTTCGGTAATACCTCTGGTTCCATTCCTATTCATACATAACAGCATATCCGCCGGGTTGCTCTGGTCTATAATACTCAGCGGTCTTTCCTTATTCTTTGTAGGCTATTACGAAGCGAAGACAACCCTGGGATCGATATGGAAGAGCGGGCTCCAGATGGTGATTATAGGATTACTGGCAGGATTTGCCGGATATCTCATAGGGCATTTCCTAGGCGCACCTGCTTAACGCTAAGAAAACTCATCTATTTAGTCTGGATAACCACATGGTGATATTATAGAAAACAAAGCAAGAAGAGCGCCAATACCCAGCCTCCTCAGACTACTCGCTTTACTTTATATCATATTTGGCTTGATTCTTCTTGTAATCATGATAAACGAATTACGCGTTCCAGTCTATCTAGGCGAATTGGGTATTCTTCATCTCTGCATAACTGCAATAGCAGGCCTGCTCATGATTGTCATGGGTTACGGATTTCTAAGGAGCGTAAGATGGTGCTTCTGGCTTTCCATAACCCTGGTCAGTCTACTCATCCTCGCAGAGATAATAAGCATAACCAAAGGAGAGTCAATCAACATAATCGAGTTGATCGTTTCTATCATAATTCTCTACTTCCTCACAAGATCCAAAATAAAAATATGGTTTGGAATCAGGCCGACATAATCCATTGTGTAAATCATCCAAGTTCTTTGTCTTTATTCATAAGATTACCGAACCCTCCCGAAACGCATAATTCATACTTTGGAAAGAAAATATTCGTGTACCCGCGTGTCGCCCGAAAGTTCCGGATGGAATGCCGTCGCAAAAAGGTTGCCTTCTTCTGCGGCAACAACGAAATCGCCGTATTTTGCAAGTACCTTGCATCCACCCCAAACACCTGTTATCGCAGGCGCACGGATGAAGACACAGCGGAAACCACTTGCAACTTTACCGATGTCAAGCTCGGTTTCGAACGATTCGCGCTGGCGACCGAACGCGTTCCTGGAAATCTTCATGTCCATAAGACCGAGAAGTTTCTGTCCTGTGGATTTCACCTGATCATCTCCCTTCTTTGCGAGAAGGATCAGGCCAGCGCACGTGCCCCATACTGGAAAGCCGTCTTCGCCCAGCGTTCTTATCCTATCGAATAGCCCGGTGATGTCTAGAAGCTTGCTTATTGTCGTGGATTCACCGCCAGGGATGATGATCGCTTTCACCCCATCAAGGTGTGCAGGCTTGTTTACGCGTATGGCCTCGTGACCAAGGCTACGGACAACCATCTCATGTTCAGAAACAGCGCCTTGGACGCCGACAACACCCACCCTCAAGCATTCACCAGTATCTATGTGCTTCTGTCCTGCATGCGGAGCCCAAGTTTCGAGATATCCTCGCCCTTCATCGGTTCTCCAAGACCTTTAGATACCTTGAGGAGCACTTTCGGGTCGTCGTAGTTGCGCGTGGCTTCGACTATAGATCGGGCGAACCTTTCAGGATTTGAAGACCTGAAGATTCCGCTTCCGACGAACACACCATCTGCTCCAAGGTGCATCATCAGTGCGGCATCCGCAGGAGTCGCAACACCGCCAGCTGCAAAATTAACTACAGAAAGTCTTCCAAGTCTGCGCGTCTCTTCAACAGACCCTATTGGCACGTGGTATTTAGCAGCCTTGCCGGCAATCTCCTTCTTGTTCATATTTTGAAGAGCCAAAATCTCTGAGCTTATCATCCTCATGTGGCGCACGGCCTCGACCACGTTTCCAGTTCCTGGCTCGCCTTTTGTGCGGATCATCGCCGCTCCCTCCTCAATCCTCCGCAAGGCCTCGCCAAGATTTCTCGCCCCGCACACGAATGGAATCGTGAACTTTTTCTTGTCGATGTGGAACTGCTCGTCAGCTGGAGTTAGCACCTCGGATTCGTCAATCATGTCAACTCCGATTTCCTGAAGAATCATAGCCTCGGCAAAGTGGCCTATCCTGCACTTTGCCATGACTGGAATGGTCACCGCTGCTGCTATCTCCTCTACCTTCTTTGGGTCAGCCATGCGCGCTACCCCTCCCGCAGCACGTATGTCCACCGGAATTGCGTGTAATGCCATTACTGCGACCGCGCCGGCTTTCTCGGCAATAACAGCCTGTTCCGCACTGACGACGTCCATTATTACGCCGCCCTTCTGCATTTTTGCGAAACCTTCCTTGAGTGTTTTAGTCCCCGTCGCTACTTTTGTCATATTTTTCACCACCAATTATTTTTTATGTTTACCTTTTACAATAGACAAGATGTTTATGTGATCTCCCTTCTTTAATTACCTCTAATAAATATAAGGAGCCAGTCACTTATAAACCTTCACTTAGGGTCCATATCGTATGCTTAAATAACCATAAGCCAAAATTAAGGTATAGTGTTTTTCATGGCGAAATATCAGCCCGGAGTCTGCAACATAGGAAAAAATGAGATAAGAAAAAGATACGAGTTAGCCGCCATAGTATTTGTAATGGCCGCAATTGTCTCGTATCTAATTTTCACATTCAATTTGCCGAAGTGGACACTGTTCTTCTCTTTCATTCTGTTGACAATGGGTTTTGAAGGGTTTTATCAAGGATATTTTAGATTCTGTGCGGGATTTGCAGCAAGAGGCATATATGACTTTAGTGGTTCAGGAGGCTCAAAAAGCGTGGTGACCAATCAGGAATCGCATGAGAAGGACATGGGAAAAGCCAGACAGATCCACCTATATTCCATAATCTCAAGCATCATTATAGTTGCAATTATCTATTTCGCTCTATAGTAACTAAATTATCTGGGATGATCCGATGAAAAACTGCGCATATTGCAAAAAAGAGTTGGCAGGAATAACCCCGGTCATACTCTACAGAAAATCAAGGTTCTCCATACTGCGCCTGATGGAAGCGGAATTCTGCTCCCAGGAATGCGAAGACCTTTTTCTGAAAAGGAAGAATGAAAAAGCAATCTCACAGGAAGCCGTAGATTTCGGCGATGAATTGGACGATATCGCGGCAGAGCTTCGAAACCTTGCCGAAAAGCTTTATTCCTACAGTTCTTTGCCCAGAGAAGCGAGGGACCCTTCTGAACTTGACGAGATGAGGATGAAGCTCATCGACCTTTCCAGACCAAACTTTTCACAGTTGGTTAAGATAGAAAACGAGCTCAAGGCCATGGATCCCGAATTCCAGGCCGTCGCGACAAAGCTAGCGGCCATAGATATCCAATATTCGATACCAGGCTGGACTCTGGATCTGCCAGGCCTTGCCGCCCAGTGCGATTCCTCCGCATCAAACCTGGAAAGGATATCTGATGATATAGACGCAGTAAACTTTCCAAAGAAGCCCTAGCTAGAAGAGACGGATCCATCAGCCCGTTTGAATTTGCTTCAAAACCTATAGGATCTTCTGACCCCTGCTCCTGTATATTGCATAGGTAAGGTTTCCAATCAGGAGCGCCAGAAATATATCTACCTCTGCGAAGAAAAGGCTGTGCGCAGTCAACACCACAAAAAGGGCGTAGACTAGGGCCACGTAGATTCCGTATGCGAGCTGGGCCCTCTTCTTCGGAGGCGAGGTCTTGGGCTCGGTGAGCATTAAGAAGGCGAAGAAGCAGTTGACGCTCAACAGCGCTATCTCGAAGTTGGCCAAGGAGATCGGAGGGCTTGTAGCCACGCTAAACAACACCAGGGTTACTATGAAAGAGAAGGCGAGCACCAGCCTCCTCGCCTCGTAGGCTGCTACCACAAGCAGTACCGCCATCGATACGGCCATCCCCAAAAGATTCACGGTGCTTGTGGTCCACCAGGAACTTCCTATGGAGAAGATTCCCAGTCCTACGAGAAGGCCGAGCGCTGCGGGATTGAAGACGTTGACACTTTTTACCTTTACGAAGAACTTTGAGAATACGGCAACCACGCAGGCTATTAGTATCGGAAGAAGAGGCACGCCTATCGGAGCCACAGAGCCTATTATGAGGCCAGTAATTATGCCGGAGAAAGGCACCTGGAGCTTGGCGTGCTTGAGGTAATAGCGCCTTATCAAAACTTCGATGGCCGCGCAGAGCGCAACAGCAAAGACGAGCGCATACGGGAACTGGCCTAGCATATAACCGGACGCACCTGCCAACAGCAACAGAAGGCATATTGACCATATGTACATGTCAGCTATTGTATGGCCAAATATCTTCGTGTTGTAGCACCTTAGGTTCCAGGGAGTGGATACTTGAAAGCGACTATGTATCCTGTCGCATTGACTGCGACATAGCCGTCATCGCCAATCGAGAGATCCGATCCCTTCATGTCATCCGCTAGATTGGTGTCTATCCAGTACAGTTTGTCGCTCTGGCCCAAAGTGACGTTGTATGTTGTGCCTATCTCGTCAAACTTCATGCTGTACAATATCGAACCGTTCTGGAGTGGAATTGTAGTCAGATTGAAGTCATCTGTAGCTATCTTTCCGGACGGAGAGAGATTAGCATTTCCAGATATGAGATACGAGGACGAAGCAAACGGGAAGCCGCTGAACTGGGTGCCTATCATCCTAGATGCATTAATGTGTGTGAAGTTTCCTGGAGGTCTCTGGAAGCTACCGTATGGGAACTGTCTGTGCCACAGAAGGTAGCCCGACCCTGCTCCCACCAAAAATCCTGCTATTATCGAAACAGCGACTACCGCAATCAACATATTACTCTTCATTTATACACCGCACCTACCATTTTGTACTTAGCTTATTTAATATTTTGCTTTCACTTAGGTTTTAACCTTCTGATAATCAGAGACAATAACCGTTTCTGGCAATGTTCGGCTATTCTGTTGTGCGTCCGTCAAATTCCTTGTCCTTGGCCATCGCTTCGGATCTGGTTCGGTGCACTACCTTATCCACATGATCCGGTGGCGAATAAACCGTGTAAAGCTTTAGCTTCTGGGATGCAGAAGTATTGATCACATTATGCCGCGAGCCAGCCGGCACTATCACCGCGCTGCCGTCCTGAACGCTATGTCTGATTCCGTTGATGACCACCGCTCCCTTCCCCTGCTCAACCCTAAAGAACTGATCTATGCCCGCATGTACCTCCTCTCCTATCTCCTCTTTGGGCCTAAGGCTCATGAGAACAAGCTGGCTGTGCTCCGCTGTGTACAAAACGCGCCTGAAGTAATTATTCTTCTTGGTCTCCTTTTCAAGGTCGACTTTGTATCCCCTTTTAGTCTTCATGGAATCATCAATTACCTATCGTTGGCAATCTTTATAATGGTAGTCTAAGACTGCGTTATTTCGCCTTTCTAGCCTTCTCCATTCCGATGACATAATGCTCGCATCTTCCACACTGTGCATTTCCCTCAAACCGCGCTAATGAACTGCCGTCGCACCTGCATTTGCATTTTATGCGTGTCATGACGGTTCTCGGCTTCTCCACCACCGCCAAGAAGCCTTCGCCAACCAACTCTATCCCGTAGGCGTAACAAAAATTGCACATTTTACCATTCAACTTGAATTTCATTTGAAGTCAAGGAATATATTACCTTTCCAACCAGTTACTCCAAATACCTGACCACATACGCGAGGAAGCCGAAGCCGTAGAGCTCTCCCCACCAGAGTGTCGCTATCCTTGCGAATATGGTTACTAGGGAAGCAATGCCGAGGTCTATACCGAATGGCTGCAGAAAGAGGAGAAGAAGGCCGAGCATCGAGACATCCGCAACGCCCAGGCTGCCCGGAATGCCCGAGACCATGCCCAGCAGTGTGACTGTGCAATAGATGAAGACTATGGTGGGGAGGTATCCCAGGCCTATGTGGACCCCGAATGTGAGTATAACGAAGTAGAGGGCCAGAGCGCTCAGCAACGTGGAAGGTATTGTCACCAACAATGAATAGAGATAGACATCCAGTCCGAAGGTCCTGCTCGCCCTGAAATAGGCATCCTCTCCCTCGAGCACCTTCCTAAGAATCTTGAACCTCTCCAGCTTCCTCCTGACAAGCCTGTACGCCCTCCTGCTGAAAAGGAAGACGAAAGGGAGGAGCAGTATAGCCACCAGCACCATGGAGATCAGAAGATAACCTCTTACAAAGAGCGCTGCGGCTATGGCTACTATCCCAAAACCTGCAAAGTCGGTGAAGATGTCAACCACCACTGCCGGCAGCGTGCTTGCGAACCTTATGCCATTGGTCTTCTTGAGCAAATATGAGGCTATCGCCCTGCCCCACCTTCCCGGCACTATGTTCATGGAATTGAGCGACATGTATATGGCGAAGTTCTTGGCTATGCCTATCTTTATCCCAAGCCTCCTGCAATACAGCCCCCATTTCGGGAAGGCTATCACATCCGCAAGAAAGACGCAGACCAGTGCGGCCAGGTAGTCTATCCAACTTATCGAGGCAATGTCCTTCCTGAAGCTTGCTGCGCCGCTGCTGTATGCCGCGAAAATGGAGAAGCAGATGTAGACCACTACGCTTAACAGCAGGGCCATCACTATTATCTTCCTTGCACTCCTCATCTGCATATTGTATCTCTTGGCATCTGCCATGTCAAGGCTGCCTGTTCCGGATCGCCTCGTAATGCCTTCCTCAGTTTTGTCCAACAAATCACACGAAGTATCTCTTATTGAGAGTATTGTAAGGTGTAGCCTTTTATCCCTATCCTCTTTTTTGAGCGACATGTCCGCATTTATCCTGCAAAGTTTGCAGAAAAAGCTTAAATATGTTGCTGGATTCACTATTCGCATGTCAATGCAAAATACTGGAAGTACCAAGATTCTCGTTCTTACTTCTAGTTCTAACCTTTTGCGATTGGCAGCCTAGTTGCATAGATCGCTAAAAGCAGTGATTTGTGCAAAACAATACCCTATAGTAGACACTATGTTTTTTGAATGATAAAATGGCAAACAAAACAAACCCCAATATATCGGCGGATGTCCCTTCGCAACTCAGATGGTTAGCGGACCTTGCTAGTAGACGCTGTTCTGTGAACGCCGGCGATCTATTCCGAGCTGTAAACCGGGCCCAGCTCAGAACAAGAGAAGTTCATGGTGGAAATACTCATGTCTACCACGAAAAGCGTGTTGGAATCATTCCGCTTAAACCTGGAGATGCGGGAGAAATCGATCGCAATGCAATTAAAGATCTAGCAATAGATCTTGGAGCATTAAAGAAAGAACGCGGCCAAAGAAAAGACAAATCAAATGGAAATGTTACAAATGGAAACGCTACGAGCAACGGAAATCAAGGCATGATGTTAAGTATGGATGCCCAGTTTGACATTCTTGCCACAGGAAGTACCGAAGAAAGAGAAAAAATCGCATCTCACACAACCGATCGTGAAATCCAAGATTTAATACTTCAAAGCATTAGCAATCCTGATTTTAAGTCGGCAATATTAAAACTGATGGAAAACGCAAATCTGCATCCTGACATTGAAAATTCAATCATTGCGACTCATTATGAAGGTGGCATAACCGACTCTGAGATACGCGATGCGGTTTCTAAGTGGGTAGAGGCCAAAGGAAGTTACGTGGGTTCAAGCCGCAGCAGAGCAGCACATGAAGACGAACTTGGATGTTTAATGAGATAAAAGTTGATAAATATGGCTGGAATAAAAACTACAGAAGCGAAAGATAGAGGAGGAAAGCAGGACACCATCAATGTCGATGCGGCTGCAAGAACTGTTGCTACCTTCATTGACGTTACGAGAGGACTGGCTAAGCGCGGAACGGTTGTGAAGATAGAACCGTTTGTAGTGGAACTTAGAACGGAAGGCGAAAAGCCAATATAACTACCAACAGGTTAATCCTCCGATGCAAGATAAGGGTTACAAGATGTCTATGCTAGGCTTGAGAGGAGAAGCCCTGTCAGCCCTCTGGGATTTTGACTCTGATTCCTTTTCGACGTTGATTTCCACTCCCATCATGTTCCTGATGTAGTCCTTCGCCTCGGAATACACCTCGAATTCTTCTTCCTGTGTCATCCCAATTTCATGTACGTTCTCCATCCTCTTTGCCATGCCTCCGACGTACTTAGCGGCCTTTTCCATGTTCATTCCCTCCCTCTCCTTGGCCTGTTTGAGCACTGCGGAAACGTTCTTTTCCTTGGCGAGAAGATTTTCCAGATCCCTCTTCCAGTCATCTGCGACTATTATCCTGACCGACTTCGCCCTCTCTCCTCCCTTTCTTGCCATCAGATCCATTATTTCCTTCGTATCCTGCATGACCTCGGCTATGAGCTCCTCACCCTTTTCTATCTTCTCGTTTATCATAGATTTGTCAGCGTCCCTCCATTTTTCTGTGGATGAGAAGGAAGTATTGCCGAGCATCTGCCACATCTCCTCGGACATGTGCGGCGCTATGGGCTGGAGCATGAGCACCACGTTGGAGAGGTAGTCCTTCATCACTATGCCGCTCTTTCCTCCCCTCGCTAGGTATCTCTTCAATTCAAGTATCGAGTTATAGAGCACATTGGTGAACGCGTCCCTCAGCTCAAGCTTCTCCATGGCCGCTGTGGTGGTTTCTATCTTCCTGTTGAGCTTCGAGTAGAGCCAGTAGTCTATCTGCTTCAGCTCCACGCTCTCGTAGCTATCGATGTTCCTGCAGAGCTCGTAGAGGTACTCGAACCTCTCCTTGATGCCGTTTACGGCCTCGTTGCTGTAATCCGAATCGCTCAGCAGATCAGCTCCAGCTATTACCACAGCCCTGAGCGGGTCCACTCCGTATCTGGCAAGCCCTTCCATCAGCGGCGTCGTGTTCCCAAGGCTTTTGCTCATCTTCTCCCCCTCGCTGAGCACCACTCCGTTTACCACTATCTGCTTCGGCCACCTCTTCCTGTCGAAGACCGCCACATGGTTGAAGAGATACATTGTAAGATGGTTGAAGATGAGGTCAGGGCCCGAATGCCTTGAGGTCTCGCTATACCAGTAATCGAAGGAATCCCTGCACTTCTGTATTACCTGGAAGTCGATGCCAGTCGAGCTTGCAACGCTGTCCGCATCTCCCTTGCCCAAGAAGACGTAGTCGAAGAACCCTGGCTTGAGCTTCTCCACTGCGAGATCGCGGACCATGTTCGAGATGGTATAGAAGGACATGTATATCGTGGAATCCGAAAGCGATTCTATTATGTAATTGTTGTCAAAAGGAAATCTTGTGCCGAGCCCCTGCGCCCTTGCCACCGCCCTGAGGTCTATCCAGTCTATCGCTGCGCCGAGCGCGTTTCTCACCCCCTCCGGAAGCACCTTCATCTCAGCGAACCATCCCCTCACCTCCTCCTTCCACCTGCTGTCGCCATAGTTTATGAACCACTGATTGTCGACTACCTTCACCACGATCGCATATCCGCATCTGCAGAAGACCTGCGATTCGTTCATTAGCATGTAAAGCTCGAAGGCCATTCCTTTGCCTTCCAGCATCTCCCTGATCTTCACCCTCGCCTCCTGTCCGGTCATTCCCTTGTAGCCTTCGACTATCATCCTTCCCCAGTGCAACTCCTCCTTATACTGGAGTTTAGTCGCCTCCTCTATCACTTCAGAAGCGCAGCCCGGCTCGGCTCCGATGGTCTCAAGATAGGCAAGCGCCGGAATGTCCGTATTTACCGGCATCTTCTTTGCCTGGCCGTTTGCCGACGACTTGCTGATGTCGACCTCCAACACCTTTATCGGAGTTATGTTTCCCACATCGTATCCGGAGCTTTTGAGCCTCTCTATCGCGGCATAATCGAACGGAGCGTGCGCGGGAACGCTCATGACCAGGCCGGTTCCCCTCTTCTCGTCTACGAAGAAGCCCGGAAGGATGGGAATTGTTGTTCCTGTAGCCGGGTTTATGCATTTCTTTTGGAGAAGCTCCTTCCCTTCCATCTCCCTTATTACCTCTATCTTCATCTGAAAAGCGAGATCCGCGGAGCTCGCCTTTGAGATTATGCCCTGCTCCTTCCCTTCGTTTATCCTGCAGAGTATGTATTTGGAATTCTCGTTCACGAAAAGGTTGGTCACTCCGTGCACCGTCTCTGGCCTGAAGGTTGCGCAGATGGCGTACGCGTCCAATTCATCAATCCTGAATTTTATTGCGGTGACCTTCTCCATCTCCGGCTCCACATCCCTCTTTGTATCGTGCATCCCGACAGCATTGTTCTCGTTAGGACACCATCCTACCGCGTGCTTTCCCTTGGTCAGGTAGCCCCTGCTGTTGAGCATGCCGAACTGCCACTCTATCAGCTTGCTGAAGAAGGGTTCTATGGAGACGAATTTCCTCCGCCAGTCTATGCTGTAGCCGGCCTTGATCATGCCCTTCTGGATCTCAGCTATGAAATAGTTTGCGATGAAGAGCGGCTCGGTCATCTTCGCTATGTCCTCATCTGGTATGTGGAACATCTTCAGGTCCTTTATCAGGTCGGCGTCCTTGGACCTTATCCTCTTCGCGAAGGCGAGGATCGGAGTACCGGTAGCATGGAAAGCCATCGGGTAGAGCACGTTGTACCCCTGCATCCTCCTGAACCTCGCAAGCGTGTCGGCCGTTCCGTATGTACGCAGATGGCCTATGTGCTGAGGCCCGTTAGGATATGGAAACGCGGCGGTAACAAAATAAGGCTTCCTGTCATTGATATCGCCTTCAAAGATCTTCGCCTCTCTCCAGGCCTTCTGCCATTTCTCCTCTATCTCACCGTAATTAATCATGGATACCCGTATTGGTTTCATTAGATAAATATTAATATTCGCTCTGCGATTGAGTAAACAGGCAATAAAGTTATCCTTTTATACCTTTAGTATATAATTAGATTAGTCTAAACTTAGACTATCTGGGCATTTAGGATGGAAAGCAAAATAAAAAAGGCGATTAGAACGAAGGTGAAGAAATCCATCGAAAGCATACTGGTCAGCGGTGCGACAAAGCTGATAATACTCGGCAAGATCAAGCACCACAGCACCTATCCCTATGAGATCTTCAAGCAGCTCAAGACCTGTCCCTTCACCCCAGTGACAAAGACAAGCAAGAGCGATGTCTATAATATACTCAATTCCCTTGAAAGCAAAGGCCTCGTAAAGAGCGAATCGGTGCTCGCCGGCTCAAAGGTCCAGAAGAAATACTCCATAACTCCTGAGGGTGCAAGGATAACCCGGGAGGCGAAGAAAATACTTATAGCGGATGTCAAAAACATCAAGAAGTTGATATATTATGAGTTCCAATGAAGAATATTCTGTCGTAATCACGAAGCTTTCGAAGAAGTTCGGGGACTTCGAGGCGGTCAAGGGAATAGACCTAAAGATAAAGAAGGGCGAGATATTCGGAATTCTGGGCCCGAACGGCGCGGGCAAGACCACAACCCTCAATATGATACTGGGAATCCTCAAGCCGACAAACGGCAAGATAATCATCGAAGGATACGACAACTCCCATGACGGCCAAAAAATAAAGCAGATGATGGGGTTCATGACCCAGGAAACGGTTGTGGACAGCTATCTCACCGCGCGCCAGAACCTCGAGATATTCGCAAGGCTTTACCACATTCCTCCCGACAGGATAGAAGAGAAGGTGAACCATGCACTCAAGGAGGCAAACCTCACCTCTTTCGGAGATGTCGCTTCTGGAACTTTCTCGGGAGGGATGCAGAGGCGTCTCAATCTGGTCAAGTCCATGATACAGGAGCCGAAGATATTGATACTTGACGAACCTACTACGGGACTGGACATCCAGAGCAGGGTAGTGATGTGGGCCGAGATAAAGAGGCTCAACAAGCTGGGGATAACCATAATCCTCACGACACAGTATCTCGAGGAAGCGGACAACCTCTGCGACACCATAGCAGTGATAGATCACGGAGTGGTGAAGGCCATAGGCACCGCAGCAGAGCTCAAGAAGATTGTGGCAAAGGGAAACATACTGGGAATAACTGTCAAAGATGACGATATGGTCAAGGTCACAAAAATCCTCAAATCGAAGTTCGGTCTTGATGTGATGGACAACAACGGTCGTCTGGAAGCACCGATAACCGAAAAACCTCTTCAGCAATTGATAAAGATAGCACAGGAGCTTCAAAAAGAGGGCATCGAGGTTCTGACCATAAGCATGCACCTGCCTACCATGGATGATGTCTTCATAAAATTGACCGGGGCCAGCATCAGGGATGACACCTCTTCAGGCAATGCGCAGGCCCAGAAGAACATGATCAAGGTAGGTTTCGGCGGAAGGAGATGATATGGGACTACTTCAAGACTCGATGACGATCTTCACAAGGGAGATGCTCATATTCAAGAGCAACCTCAGGACAAACCTCATCAGATCGATGATCTTCCCTTTAATAATAATCATATTCTTCGGTAATCTGGGCAACGGAGTTACCAATGTACCGATAGCTGTGGCAAACTATGCAAACAACCCCTCATCGGTGCAATTCATAAATACCCTTGAATCGGGAAGCACGCTCTCGGTACAGGCCGTTACCAACCAGCAGGAAGGACTGGACATGCTCAGATCAGGTACCATCTCATCTCTGGTTGTCATTCTTCCCGCATTCCCCAAGCCGCAGGGAGGCTCACCGAGCGTTTATGTTTACTATGCGACAAGCCAATTTGCCGAATCAGGAGTAGCCATTCCCACCATAGAAAACGCAGCAGCGAAATACAGCAACGGCGTAGGCAGTGTCCAGATAGAAAGCGATGTCAACGCGGTCTCGACCCAGGGTACCAGCAGCAGCTACAGGGCTTTCCTCATAGCCGGAGTGATCCTCATGTCGGTGGCTTTCGGAGGCGTCTTCGGAGGCGGCATGTCCATCATAGTTGACCGCCAGCTGGGCAACATCAAGTCCTTCCTGATAACACCCATAAGCAAGAACGCCATAATCCTGGGCAAGCTCTTCTCCGGCACCGTCCAGTCCACGATATACGGTCTGCTGGCTCTTGTAATCGGGCTGCTTCTCGGAGGGGGCATCGCGATGGGCCCATTCGGACTGGTCTACATCTTCCCACTGATAATCCTCGTCGCGCTGGCCTTCAGCGGAATCGCCATAATGCTCGGCTCGAGGATAAAGGCCATAGAGGTCTATGCGATAATAGCGCAGACCATAGTGATGCCTCTGTGGTTCCTCTCAGGCGCATTCTTCCCAGCTTCATCGTTCCCCGCTTTCCTGCGGCCTTTTAACGCCGTGGACCCGCTCACCTACGCAACGGGAGGGATAAGGGACGTGATGCTCAACGGCTACTTCCCGCTTGACCACATCCTGCTTGATTTCGGAGTGGTAACCGCATTCGCGATTCTGGGAATCATAGTGAGCTTCAGGCTCTTCAAGAGCACCATAGAATAAATAATTATGATACTCAAGTGATCTTATGAGAAAACAAATGTACCTGTACCTTCTGCTTTCAGTAGCAGCGATCATCGCGCCGGCCTACGCCGCCGTGACAACTTCGGGGTCCGCATCAATGGTGGACGCCCTGTCGATCTACAGCCTCCAGATTAACCCCAATCCGATATTTGCTGGAAACAACGTGACCATAGACCTGCAGATCTACGATTCCTACAGCTCGACGCTGAACAATGTCAACCTTGAGCTCGAGGGAAGCTATCCTATACTCAACGTCTCGCCTTCGAATCCCTCGCTCATAAGCAGCATAGGGCCCGGGCTCTACGGAGGACTGAACTCCTATTTCACCTATACCGTACACGTACCAAAGAACACGCCCTCGGGAAACTACACTCTTGATCTGGTGGCCCAGTACCAGACGGTCGAAACCGTTTCCGGATTGTCGACCACCATCACAGGGACCTCGATAATGCCCATAACCTTCTATGTGCACGGAACCCCTGCCATGACAATAAATCCCTCGGTCTCCGGCATAGTGCCGGGAAGCACCTCCTCCGTAATGCTGAATGTGATGAATTCGGGCTACGGGACGGCAAGGAACATAACCGTCAGCATATTGAACAGCAGCAACTTCTCAGCCACAGGCACAAAGAGATTCTCAATAGGATCCCTGGGAGCCGGAGCCGCAACCAGCCTTTCGGCCACCTACCTTGTCAACAGCCACATAGTGAACGGCACATACACGGTGCCGCTCTATGTCACATACTACTCTGACCAGGGCACCGAATACAGCCAGCTAATCAACGAGAGCATAAGCGTGAGGATACAGAACCCAAACATAGTCGCGACCATAGTGGCGGCAAACCCGCAGACATTGTACATTGGGTACAACCAGAGCCTCACCCTGAGCATAAGCAACATCGGCTACGGGAATGCCAACAACGTCACAGTTGACGTCGAGCCCGTATCCGGATTGAACCTTCTGAGCTCAATTCATCACTTCTTCATAGGAAGCCTGCCCGCAGGCCAGGCGGTTACCGAGACTGTCCTGGTGACGGCAAACAACAACACCGGGCAGGGAGCGGGCCTGGACGCGTTCCTGGGTTATTATTCCTCGAACTACCAGAACCACTTCTCAAAGGCCCAGAGCCTTAACCTCTCGGTCGCGCAATCGCCAATATTCCAGGTGAACGCAGGCAAATACAATCTGGTTCCCGGAGACACAACTGTGCCAATAAATCTGACCATCACGAATACGGGCAACATCGAGGCGCAGCAGGTTCAGCTCAGTTTCCAGAGCTCCTATCCGCTTACGCCGGTAACGAGCAGCGCCTACATACCGACCCTGAAACCGGGCCAGTCCACCACAGTCACCTTCTTCGTGAGCGTGGACTCGAACGGGGCTGTTGGCACATACCCCATAACGGTCTATGAGACCTGGAGGCAGCCGAACGGCGCGGTCCAGCAGACCTACTCCAGCTCGAGCAACTACTACGCGCTGGTGAGCAGCAGCTCATCGAGCTCGGGAAGCGGGAGCATGTTAACAGATATAATTGTAGTGGTGGTAATCGTTGTTGTGGCAGTGGTTGCCTACAGAAGGATGAGCAAGAAGGCCGAGGGCAAGAAGAAGACTCCCAAGGCGCTGTGATCCATGATGAAACGGCTAAGCATACGCGGAATAAGGCTCGAGAACGAAGGGACTAAGCTCTTCGAGGAAGGGAGCGAACTCGAGCCACTGGTCCGCACCGTCAAGGAGCTCGACTCCGTTTTGATGAACAGGACCTTCGTGACAAGGCAGAATGGCAACGACCCGCTCTATTACATGTTTCGCGGAGTCGGGTCCCTAACCAACAGGATGTTTGCCGAGCACGAGATGCGCTACGACATAACCATACTCGAAAACTATGACCTGGGAGGCGAGCTCAACAAGACCATCGGGCATTACCATCCAACCGCCGAGGGCGATCTGGCATATCCCGAGGTCTACGAGGTATTCAGCGGCGAGGCCCTCTTCATACTTCAGAAAAGGCTCTCCGGTTCGACTGTCGACCTCCGCCTCGTAAGGGCGTCCACCGGAGAAAAAATCATGGTGCCTCCGAACTACGGCCACATCGCGGTCAACATGGGCGATGGTTTCCTGATAACAGGCAACCTGAGCAATTCCGTTTATAGATCAGATTACGAACCGATCAAGAAGATGGGCGGAGGCGCGGTATACGTCCTTTCGGACAAGACCATAGTGCCCAACGAGGCCTATGAAAACGTTCAGGTTCCCCAGATACAGAAAGCGCCAAAGACAGACTTCCTCGGCAAAGAGAGCCTATACGACCAATTCCTAAAGGATCCGGAGAAATTCGAGTTCCTCAGCAGACCGAGTCTGCTATTTAAGGATTAGCCGAAACGATACCCTGCGATATCTCGGACTGTCCGTTGACATACCCAAAGTATTTTAGCCTTGACCATTTATCAAGATATATCGTGACTTTATGGAGTACACCGAAACGGAGAAAAAGTCCCTCATAGTTGCCTGCGGAGTGATCTTCTTCAGCATAGTGGCGGTAATCGCCTTCGCCTACACCAGAGGGGGGATCATCTTCTATGTGATCGCAATCATCACCATAGCACTCGAATTTTACATGGCCTACAGGATCTCGCAGGAGGGAAAGGTAGTGCAGAAGAAGCCTGCAAGGAAAGCCAAAAAATAACGATTGAATGGACAAACTCATAATAGCAGAAAAGCCTAGCGTAGCGCTGAGGATCGCCCTTTCGCTTAGCGAGTCGAAGCCCAAGACCAGCGCCTTCAACGGCGTGGTCTACTACGAGGCATACCGCAAGGGCGAAAAACTCTACATAGTTGCCGCGGCAGGCCATCTCTTCACCCTCCACCAGCGGCAGAAGTCCAACGAGCTTCCCATCTTTGACATTGAATGGGTCCCTTCCTACAAGATAAACAAGAAGGCCTACTTCACCAAGAAGTACCTTGACGCGATAGAGGAGGTAGGCAAGAAGTGCGGATTCTTCATAAACGCCTGCGACTACGATATCGAGGGAACGATAATAGGGTCAAACCTGATAAAGGACATAACAAACAGGGACGTAAACAAGGAGATAAGCGAAAATTTCACGCATGTGGGAAGGATGAAGTTCTCGACAACAACCAAGCCCGACCTCGAGTACGCCTACGAGAACCTGAGCAAGTTCGATTTCAACAACATGTACGCCGGCGAGGCAAGGCACATGCTCGACTGGATGTGGGGCATAAACATGAGCCGGGTCCTGATGAATGCGCTCTATCTCGGCGGAGTCAGGAAGATAATGAGCGTCGGAAGGGTGCAGGGCCCCACCCTCGGAATACTTGCAAAAAGGGAGCTGGAGATAAAGGGATTCGTGCCGAGGCCCTTCTGGACCGTCTTCATCTCCTGCAAGGGAACCGATTTCCAGAACAAGAAGGGCAACATTTTCGAGAAGGACATCGCAGAGAAAATCCTCGAAACGACAAAGAGCAACAGGATAATCGTAAAGGATCTGAACATAAACGAAGAGACCAGATATCCATTCCCCCCATTTGATCTGACCTCGCTGCAGCTCGAGGCAAGCCGCGTGGCGAGGATGGACCCCACAAGGACGCTCGCAATCGCGCAGTCACTCTACGAACGCTCGTACATCTCGTACCCAAGGACAGCGTCGCAGAAGCTTCCGGCGACGCTTAACCTGAGCAAGATAATACAGATGATCGGACAGAATTCGAAGTATTCTGACTTTGCAAAGAGGCTGATGGCAGAATCGCGATTCAAACCTAGGGAAGGAGGAAAGGAGGATGAGGCTCACCCCGCAATACACCCCACCGGAGAGATGCCAAAGACCATGTCCGACGAGGAGGAAGCGGTATACGACATAATCACAAAGAGATTCCTCGCCTGCTTCGCCGAGCCCGCTTTGATAGAAAATACAAGAGTTGTATTGTCAGCGGGGACGGAAGAGTACAGCGCCAGCGGCAACATAATCAAGAAGAAGGGATGGATGGACATCTATAATTATTACAAACCCGACGAAAATCTGATGCCCGCAATCAAGAAGGCCGAAGAGATAACAGCCGAGAAGATCGCAATGAAGGAAGGAAAAACCGAACCGCCGAAGAGGTACACCAAGGCGAGCCTCATAGCGCTCCTTGAGAAGAAGGATCTCGGGACAAAGGCCACCAGGGCGGCGATAATAGACACGCTATTCAACAGGGGATACATCCTCAACGCGAAGATAGAGGTTACCGAGTTCGGCATGAGCGTCTACGAGAGCCTCAGCAAATACTGCGGCCAGATACTCGACGAGGATCTTACGAGGAATCTCGAAAAGGACATGGAGAGGGTGACAAAGGGAACGCTCAAGAAGGACGAGCTGATAAACGAGGGGAAGAAGATAATTACTGCAGTTGTGGAGACATTCAAGAAGAACGGGAGGGAGATAGGGAAGGAACTGAGCAAAGGGCTGAAGGAGAGCGAGATAACCAATTCCCTTGGGAAATGCAAGTGCGGAAACGGCGATTTGGTGATAAAGAAATCAAGGAACAACAAGGTCTTTGTCGGATGCACCAACTGGCCCACCTGCAACAACTCATACCCTCTGCCGCAAAACGGGAAGATAGTGCCTCTGCACAAGATCTGCGAGAAATGCGGGACGCCCAGGATAAAGGTCTTCTCAAAGGGAAAGGTCTTCGACATGGACCTGGATCCGAACTGCGAAACAAAGAAGAACTGGAACAGCATCAAGCAGGCTGCTGAGACAAAGGCAAAGGAATTAGATAATATTAAGATTACCACCGCCAAAGAGATATTGGAGAAAAGTAATAAAACCGTTACACCGATCTCCGGAGAGCTGGCAGCGAAGGAGATTAAGAAAGAGAAGCCCGCGGCTACCAAAGCAAAGACAAAGAAGGCTGCAGCGTTGAAAAAACCGAGAAAGCCAAGGAAGAAGAAAGACGAAACAGAGGTTGATTGATTGTTCATATATCCGCACATGTATAGGAAGCTAAAGAGAGGCCCGCAGGTGATACTGCCCAAGGACATAGGCATAATACTCTCCTACTCAGGGGTAGACAAAGAGAGCGTCTGTGTAGACGCCGGAACTGGAAGCGGATGGCTAGCCCTCAGCCTGGCGAAGATCTGCAAGCACGTATACAGCTACGAACTGCGTGAGGACTTCATAGCGATAGCGGAAAAGAACAGACAGCTGCTGAATCTTGATAACGTAACCTTCAAGAACAAGGACATCTTCAAGAAAATAGACGAGAAGGAGGTCGACCTGGTAACCCTCGACCTGCCCGATTCCCAGAAGGCGCTGAAGAATGCGTACAAGGCGCTCAAGCAGGGAGGAATGGTCGTCGGATACCTTCCACACACCGAGCAGGTGAAGACGTTCGTCGAGAAGCTCAACAGGGAGGGCTTTTCAGACGCCTACACGGTTGAGGTAATAGTAAGGGATCTGCTTGTAAGGAAAGAGGGAGTAAGGCCCACCAATACCGGAATCTGGCATACCGCCTATCTCACCTTTGCGAGAAAGTGAATTCCCAACACAAAACCGCAATTCTGCCCAACATTCTTAAACTTTAACATTTAATGTAATTTGGTTTCGATGAAATACAACAAGCTCCAATCCGCGATGGAATACCTGATGACCTACGGCTGGGCCATCCTTATCCTTGCGATTGCTGCCGGTGTCCTCTTCTCGCTCGGGGTATTCACCCCTGGCAGCGCGGCAAGCCAGATCTGCCAGCTTGAGGCGGGCTTCTCCTGCGCAAACTACTACATGGTGCAGAACGGGCTGCTCCTTGTGAACATAGTCCAGACCACTACAATTCCAATCAACATAACCTCCATAGGCTGCAATACCAACCAATCGGCAATCAGCACCAACAGCGTGGTTCCTCAGGCCTACCTTCCAATAGGCGGCAACAGGACGCTCACCGTGCAATGCTACAGCGGCGCCACCGCATTCTCCGGAACCGTAAGCCAGCTATACAACGGCTATCTCGAGGTAAACTATACAGACGTGACCACCGGCTTTCCCGAGGTAATATACGGAAACGTGGCGGTAAAAATAGCGAAATAGTCACTTGAAATCAGACATGCTAGTCTGAACTCCTTTGTTCTTCTTTGGTGCTTCTCTGTTTAGTATATCTACCACACCGAATATTCCGTCATAGCCTGGAGTGACATTGACCTTCTTCTCCCTGACGTTTTCTATGGCAAGCGCAAGATCCTTGTCGACCTTGCTTATTTCATCTATCGATGAGCTGAGCAGTACCTGGAATTCATTCCCGAATGTCTTTATGAGTTTGTCATAGGTATTCCTGACATATTCCGAAGAGACCCCTTTCCTGCTGAGATAGGCTATTATCTCCTGAAGAGGTACCATGTTTACATAAGGGACAGCGCCCTTTGGCACGAATCCTTCTTCCCTGTCAGCAAGTTGCTCTATTCTGTGTAGGACTCCCATTGTCAGCTTCCTTCTGCAGACCGGACAGATTCCATTGTACTTCTTTGCCGCCTCTGGGCTGAGCGAGATCTTGCAGTTCCTGTGCCCATCGAAATGGTATTTTCCTTCCTCCGGATAGAATTCAACAGTGGAATCAATTTTTTTCTCCAAGAGATTTCTTATCAGGCTTTCATAGGAAGGCTTATCTTCAGAATGGAATACAACCGCCTCCCTACCCAGTTTCGGCAACGAATGTGCATCGCTTCCCGAAATAAGCGTATGTTTGTCAAGTGCAGATATCCTCCAATTCATTCCAGGGTCCGAGCTAAGCCCTGTCTCAACCGCATGGATGTGTATCGCCTGGTCTTCGTACGCTTCCTTCAGCGAATTGAATCCGTAGGAACCGAAGACTCCATACCAAGGTGTCCAACAATTATGAACACATGCCGATTCAGTTAAAAAAGAGTGGTCTCTTTCAACTTCTAGGTTATAAACCATACCTGAATATCTCTCATGGTTTATCTTCCTTATAGGCAGATAAGCAAATTCCTTATCCAACCATCCGTGTCTAATATCCGTCTTGGATACACATCTATCAAACTCCTTATCCTTTAGTAATCCAAATTTATCTCCAAAAAACACCAATCTGGTAAAAACATAGTTATTGTTTCTTGCTTTTATTTTCCTTTTACCTATATTATGACCACCACGCTTATCATGTTTTTGAATAGTATCTATGTATATAGATGGTAATATACCCAATCTTAGACATATAATTTTCATTTGATTAGATAACAACCTTGACGAAGTTGATCCCTTATCCCCTCGCCACCATCTTCTAAATAACTCTACTTGCTTAGATCGCGATATGGAAAGCATCCATTGTGGCATGCATTTATACGCAGCCCTTTTAATAGGACTACAATAGAACAACGATTCAAATAAATTCATTATTTTTCTTGAATATAACATAATGTCCCCTTCCGTCTTGCCCTTTTTAGGTTCAATTCCAAAAACTTTCTTAAGTAGAAACTTCACTTCTTCTACATATTCGACCTCTTTGTTTTTATGAAAAGAAAATCCTATGCCATCTCTACCGTTCGTATATCCCTCTGCAAGATAGTAACCTACCAATTTACAAAAATTTAAATCCACTTTGATGTCTAAGTTAATAGAAGGATCATGAGTTAAGAAATCGCTTGTATTTAACATCTCTTTATCTTCGTCCTTAATAAATCTGGGATATAATAAGACATCTCCTACTTCTAACTTTTCGGCTTGTATCCATTCTGGTTTATAATTTTCGTAAGAATGTTTGTAACAATTCCTAATATGTGAATTTGTAGGCTTACAAGGGCCTCCTCCACCATTGCAGTTTTTAACTGTTTTTATAGCTAAAAATGGATGCTCTGAAGTAACTCTAATCCCATTTCCTAGATACCAAGGAACAATTCTAAGAATATCTCCACTATATTCTCTCTTCATGACTTTTTCGACTTTTCGTATTTCTCCTTTATGCGTGAATACTTTATCTCCTATATTCACATTCTGAATCTCTTTAATATCAGGATTTGTCATAACTATTTCTTCTGGCAAGACACAATGAGCCGGATAAAGAAATATCTTCTTGTCTATTCCGTGAAGTATCTCTGCAAATTCGCTCAGCCTTACCGAGAGAATCGGCCTTCCATCGCTCCTTAGGTCGCCGAATCCCTTTATCGCATCGTTTATCCCTTCAACCGCGCCAAGGTCCGGTGCGAGTATGCAGTTGTGTATTTTCTTGAATCCCTTTCCGTCATTGAATATGGTGCAGACTTCCGAACTTAGTATAAAATTGATCGAGTCCGTTCCCTTCAGCTTGTAGACTCCATTGACGTATTCGAGCTTCGATTTTATCTCAGAGTACCAGCTGGGATGTGTAAAATCGCCGGTGCCCATTATGTTTATACCCTTCTGGATCGCTGTCTGGTTGATATTCTCAAGAGTAAGAGCTTCGCTGCACGCCCCAGCGTATTTGGAATGGATGTGTAGGTCTGCTATATACTTCATCATTATTTTCTCTTCTTTGGATATTATTTCTTGTAGCCAAGATCCCTAAGCAGTTTTCTCCTTGCCTCCTTATCCTCGTCGTTCTCCACTCCCCTCGATGGGAGGCCGTCAACCACTCCGACAATCGACCTTCCGATCTCCGCCTTCGCAACGATTATCTGGACGGGGTTGCCGGTGGCGCAGTAGATCGCAGCCACCTCATTGACCTTTTTGATGTCGTTTATGATATTTATCGGGTAGGCGTTCTTGAAGAGTATCAGGAAGGTATGCCCGGCGGCTATCTTCACCATGCTCTCCTCAGCCTGCCGCCTCAGCGTATCATCATTTCCGTCGCTCCTCACAAGGCACGGCCCGCTGGCTTCTGCGAACGCTATCCCGAATTTTATTCCAGGTACTGCATTTACCATCGCCTCGTAAAGATCCTCCACCGTCTTTATGAAGCCCGCGTGTCCCAAAATGGCATTCGTCTCATTGTCCTTGTTAATTCCCACATATTCAAATTCAAGCGCCATTCGATCCCTTCTCCAGCGTTATCGCTATCGAACTGACCTTTGACTTTGTCCCGTCCTCGTTGATGAGCTCCTCCGAGTTTATCACTATGCTGTCTGTGCTCGGGCTCCTTATGGCCTGGACGAACTTATTCTTGGTTATCTCGGCTATGTCAACGGCCTTCGAGATCGAGTTGCCCCTCGCCTTGACAAGGACGCTCTTGGCGCCGCCGTTGAACTGGGTGACAAGCGCAAGTACGTATTTCATGGTCGGTTTCTTGCCTACGAAGACGGTGTTGTTCTGAGTAGGTTCAGTGCCGTCAGCGTCAGCTCCCTTCAAGAGAAGCTGGATGGCGCTCACCTTCGAGGTGGTTCCGTCCTCGTTGCTTATCTCCTCCGTACTTATCGAAATGCAGTCCTTGCTGGGGTTCTTAAGGTCTGTGAAGAACCTGCTCTTAACTATCTCCGCCACATCCACCGCCCTTGAGATTGCGTTGCCTCGCGCCTTTATCCTGACGCTCTTAGCCCCGTTGTTGAACTGGGTCACCACCGCGAGGACGTAATTCATTGCAGGCTTCTTTCCCACCAAAACCGAGGTCTCTTGTACTGTGCTGCTGGTTTGTTCTTCTTCCATTTCCATGTTTCCACCATTGTTAGTATGTTTTGCGATTGTTTGCTGCGAATTTGTGCTTTTTTAGAAATATGATACGTCTAATTATATAAAAGTAGCACCATGTAAACAGTCCGTCAAAAAATCCGAGGCGGAGATGCCAACCATCAGCGATCGGAGCAACTGCCTTTAAAAAGATTCTGGTACATAATCCTATGTTTTCATGCTGAGCGAATTTGCGATAATCGGAATAACGCTTCTTGCTGCGGTAATAGCGGCGGTCGCCCAGTACCTCTTCAAGAGATCTGTTCCAAAATTCGGCTTTAGCAAGAAGGGCATCAGAATTCTTATCCTGAATAAGGGAATCTGGGCTGGCGGGGTAATCTACCTGATCAGCCTTGTGGTCTACCTGAAGGCGCTCGGCTCGGGCCAGCTTTCCTTCGTATATCCAACCTTCGCCAGCACCTTTGTCTTCATAACCCTCATCTCCCATTTCGTTTTAAAGGAGGATATGAACATGAAGAGGGTGGCAGGCATAGCCCTGATAGTGATAGGAATAGCGGTAGTAGCCCTGAGTTACTGATGATAGAATGCAACACAACAACAAGAAAGTACTGATGACTATTCTCCTTCTCAGCACGTTCCTCGGCAGCCTCGGCCAGTTCTTCTTCAAGATAGGGCTGGTGAGCTCTGAGGGATACGTACTGGTGGGCCTTGCGGCCTATGCCTTCTCAACTTTCATCTTCTTGTACGTCCTGGGCAGGGCGCACCTCAGCTGGACCTACGGCATCGGAGGCTTGAGCTACGTCTTCGCGAGCCTGCTGGCCTTCTTCCTTCTAGGAGAGCAGATTTCAACAGTCAGATGGCTCGGAATAGTAATAATCGCCATAGGAACTGCGTTGGTTGGGATCAGTTAAGCCTAGAGGCTCTAAGGGACGTAGCAAACTACTTTTTGTTTAGCTTGCCGTGTTCTTCGTTCAGGTATTTTATGAGAGAGGTGTAGACCCTTGTTATTATCTCAACCCTGTCCCTTTCCTCCACCTTCAGATGTATGGTGACGACATAGAGGTTGTTGTTCAGATAATCTATGTCTATGGTATAGCCTCCTATACTGTCCTTGTTCCTAGCCAGGACAGCCTTGATGACCTTCTCCAATTCAACGAACTTTATCCTTATGTCGACGTCGAACTGCATCCTCGTCATGTGTTCCGTTGCACGCTTGTAGTTTATCACCATGGCCTGCGCCACTATGCTGTTCGGGACAAGCATGGGCAGGTGCTCGTCGTTGGTTAACTCGGTGTACAGCACCCCTATGCTCTTTATGACGCCCACAAAACCTGGAACGTACTTGTCATGCGGGTACGTGGGAGGGTTGAGGGTGTACTGCCAAGTGTGTATGATCACCCTGTCCCCAGGCTCGAACGCCTTGCTTGAAAGGAGATATACTCCTGATATAAAGTTGGAGAGCGTAGATTGGGCAGCGAGACCGAGAACTATGCCCAGGAATCCCGCGCTTACCAGGAGAGGAGTGATGTTGACATTCAACTCGGCGAGAAGGATTATTATAAGCACGCAGTAAGCGATTATCCTGAAGATGTTCCTCAGCGGACCTGCCTCCTCTACGGCAATCCTCCTTGCAAAATAGAAATAGGTTATCGCGCCGAAAAGTTCGATGGCGAATATGCCTGCGATCAGGGTTAACAGTATGTTCTTAATCCCCTGCCCGGTCACCTGCAAGTCCACAAGGACGGCATAGAGTATTACTATCACTATTGCCACTATTATGAGAATATCGAGCAGCCTTTTCCTCAATACTCCGACTTTGCTTTTTACAGAATCCTTCACAAGAATCAAAAACTCTCGGTCTGCAAACTTATTATACTTTTTGGTGGAAGCGGCTTTGCGTAAAAATTCATTCTATACCTTTCGCAAAGGAATATTTACCTTTTAGCCTTTCTTTTTTGGTTTGCCTTTTCCTTTGCCTTTAAATTTGCCTTGATCCTTTGCCCTTCGTACTGCGTGAGTTAGCTCGCGTCTCAACTCCGGGTCCTCTGCTACTCTAGCTAATGTCTTTATCTTGGGCTTGAAGCTTGTGGTTTCTGATGGTTGTAATCTCGTATTTGAACCCCCTTTTCTTTGAGTCCGGCATCCTATATATCTTACACTGCGGCTTGCCAGAGTTTACAAACTACTTGATTAAATATCGAGTACAGGGTCGCATACAAACAAAACAGGTTTTCATACAAAATCATACGTTTATACCCTCATAAACGAGTGACTTTAACTATCATAAAAATCGGGAAAGATTTATAAATCTATACGAATATAAATAATGCTGCGTTTAGAGTAATCTATTTATCTTCCCCACCCTCTAAACGCTTTTAAAAATTGATTCCTCAGTGTAGCCTATGCGCATTTGTCAACGATAAGGCGAAATGTCTCTAATAGGTATATAAATATTAAACGATTTATTCTATTTCGGATACAATGAAACGTTTCAACACCACTGAAGATATTAAGGTTCCTGAAAAGATGATAGACCAGGTAATTGGTCAGGAAAAGGCGGTAGCGATAACAAAAAAGGCAGCGGCCCAGCATCGCAATGTATTATTAATCGGCGAACCGGGAACTGGGAAGACGATGATGGCCCAGGGAATGGCCGAACTTCTGGAGAACGCGGACCTTGAGGACGTCCTGGTCTACAAGAACCCGAATGACGAAAACAGGCCCACCATAAAGGTTGTGCGGACCTATCCTGACAAGCTTGACATGACAAAGCCTCTCCCCGACGGACAGGGAAGGCAGACAATCCAGAAGGAGAAGATGAAGAACAGGATGGACGGTGGCAAGGCGAAGAGCAACATAGTACCTATAATCGCTGTGTTAGTTATTGTGCTTCTGATATTCTCCTTTCTCAACTACATCCAGGGCTACCACCTAATAGTAATCGCAGCGGTTATACTCGGAGTTCTCATATTTGGTTCCGTCGCCCTCTTTGTAAGCGGCTTCAAGAGAGTTGGAGGCATACTGCCGGGAATGTTCGAGACAAGCGAACCAAAGCTCATAGTGGATAATACGGGATTGACGCATGCCCCGTTTGTCGATGCAACTGGCGCCAAAGCCGGAGCACTTTTTGGAGACGTTCGTCATGATCCCTTGCAGTCAGGAGGACTCGGAACTCCGCCGCACCTGAGGGTTGAAAGCGGAGCTGTCCACCGTGCGAACAAGGGAGTACTTTTCATAGACGAGATCGCTGACATAGAGCCCAAGTCGCAGCAGGAACTGCTCACCGCCATGCAGGAGAAGAAGTATTCCATAACAGGGCAGAGCGAGATGAGCTCCGGAGCGCTTGTGAGGACCGATGGAGTACCATGCGACTTCCTACTCGTCGCTGCGGGAAACCTTCCGGATATGCAGAAGATGCATCCAGCCCTAAGGTCAAGGATCAGAGGTTATGGTTACGAAGTTTACATGGAGTCTTCAATGCCCGACACAGACCAGAACAGGGAGAAGATAGTTCGATTCATAGCCCAGGAGATAAAGAAAGACGGGAAGATACCTCCTTTCAACTACGAGGCGTGCATGGCTGTAGTTGAAGAGGCGAAGAGAAGGAGCGGACGGAAGAACAGGCTTACGC